>NZ_JBSFDA010000052.1:0-59309 GCF_053593675.1 Streptomyces sp. NPDC002156
ACACCCCACACAACAACCATCTCCCCCCCACTCTGTCGGTTGTTGTTGGTGTCTGTGCGGGGGGGGGGGCGCGGGGGGGGGGGGGGGGGCGGCGCCCCCCCCCCCCCCCCCAAGGATGGGACGGGTAGGGGCGGCGGGGGCGAACAACCCTTCGGGTGGCGGGCGCCCGGGTGCGGTGCCAGTCTGGCCCGCATGACGATTCAGACCGCCAAGCTCAGCGACCCGGCCGTCCGGGCCTTCGTCAGCGCCGTGAACGCCCACGACCGCGAGGCCTTCCAGGCCGTCCTGGCCCCGGACGCGACCATGTCCGACGACGGCTCGGACCGCGACCTCGCCGACTGGACCGAGCGCGAGATCTTCTCCTCCCACGGCCACATGGACGTAGCCAACGAGTCCAAGGGAGGCCACGTCCTCGTCGCCAACTACAGCAACGACACCTGGGGCGAGATGCGCACCAAGTGGACCTTCACGGTCGACGACGGCCGCATCCTGCGCTTCGAGACGGGCCAGGCCTGACACCCGTACGCCCGCCCCCTTGCGCTGAAGTGGACTCCAACTCCTAACGTCTCCCGTTATGGAGATCACGGAGACGACTGCGACCACGGAGACCTTCGCGCACCCCCGCACCCTCGGCCGCACCGGCATCGAGGTCAGCCCCCTCGGCTTCGGCTGCTGGGCGATCGGCGGTGAGTGGACGAGGCCCGACGGACAGCCCCTCGGCTGGGGCAAGGTCGACGACGACGAGTCCGTACGGGCGGTCCGGCGCGCCCTCGACCTGGGCGTCACCTTCTTCGACACGGCCGACGTCTACGGCACCGGCCACAGCGAGCGCGTCCTCGGCAGGGCCCTCGGCAAGCACCGTACGGACGTCGTGGTCGCCACCAAGTGGGGCAACCTCTTCGACGAGCGGACGCGGATCGCCGACGGCCAGGACGACAGCCCCGAGTACGTGCGCCGCGCCCTCACCGCCTCCCTCGCCCGCCTCGGCACCGACTACGTTGACCTGTACCAACTGCACCTGTCCGAGGGCGACTTGGATGCCGCAGCCCAACTCCGGGACGTCTGCGAGGAGTTGGTGGCCGAGGGGCTCATCCGCGCCTACGCCTGGAGCACCGACGACCCGGCCCGCGCCGCCCTCTTCGCCCAGGGCCCGCACTGCGCCGCCGTACAGCACTGCCTCAACGTCATGCAGGACGCCCCCGAAATGCTCGCGCTCTGCGAGGAGTTGGGGCTCGCCAGTATCAACCGCAGCCCGCTGGCCATGGGACTGCTGACAGGCAAGCGGGCCGCAGGGCAGGCCCTGGAGGCCGGGGACATCCGCAACGCACCGCCCGCCTGGCTCCCGGGCTTCACCCCCGGCACGGGCGCCGACCCGGACTGGCTGGCCCAGGTCGACGGACTCCGCTCGATCCTCACCAGCAACGACCGCACCCTCGCCCAGGGCGCCCTCGCCTGGCTCTGGGCCCGCAGCCCCCACACCATCCCCATTCCCGGCTTCCGCTCAGTGGCACAGGCCGAGGAAAACGCCGGCGCAATAAAGAAAGGGCCGCTCACCGCAGCCCAGTTGACCGAGATCAACCAACTACTAGAACGGTGAGCGACCCAACCCGCTTTTAGGGGCGCGGGGAACTGCGCGACAAGCCCCCACCGGCCCGCAGCCAAAAAACCACCTAACTGACGTACTGATCCTGCTCAGTAACAGTCAACTGACCCGCCTTGATAGTCGCCACGCGAGGCGCGCGCCGAGCGATCGACGAGTCATGCGTAACCATGATGAACGTCAACCCATGCTCCCGCCACAACCCTTCCAGCAGCGCCATGATGTCGTCCCGCGTCCCCTCGTCGAGGTTCCCCGTGGGCTCGTCCGCGAGCAACACCTTCGGCTTCTTCACCAGCGCCCGCGCGATGGCGACGCGCTGCTGCTGACCACCGGACAGCTCGGTCGGCGCATGGGACAGCCGGTCGCCGAGACCGACCGAACTCAGCGCCTCGGCCGCCCGCTCGCGCCGCTCGGCGGGCTTCACGCCGAGCGGTACGAGCGCCGTCTCGACGTTCTCCTGCGCGGTGAGCGTCGGGATGAGGTTGAACGCCTGGAAGATGATGCCGATCTTCTCGGCGCGCAGCCGCGTCAGCTTGGCCTCGCTGATCGAGCCGAGGTCGACACCGTCCAGCTCGACACTGCCCTCGGTCGGCCGGTCCAGGCCGCCGATCATCTGCAGGAGGGTGGACTTGCCGCCGCCGGTGGGGCCCTGGATGACGAGCTGGTCGCCGTCCTCGATGACGAGGTCGATGCCGCGCAGCGCCTCCACCGTCTCCTTGCCCCGCGTGTATCTCTTGGTGACACCGGTGAGCTTGTACATGAACGACTCCGTGACGTACGGGAATTGGGGGAGTTGTGAGGAGAGCCGGAGGTCAGGACACGCTGCGCAGCGCGTCCGCGGGCCGCATCCGGGATGCCCGCCAGCCGCCCATCGCCCCGGCGATCAGACCGCCGGTGATGGCGAGGCCCGCCGCGAGCGCGATCGTGGTGAGGGAGACCGGCGCCGAGAGGGCGATCTCCATCGTGTTGGCCGCGGACTGCTGACCCGGGCCGCCACCGCCGCCGGGGCCGCCACCCATGCCGCCACCGCCACCGCCGCCCGTGTTGCCGAGCTGTGCGGTCAGCTTCGGGCTGACCGCGGTCACCGCGTACGCCGCCGCGAGGCCGAGGCCGATGCCGAGCGCGCCGCCGATCAGACCGTTCACGACGGACTCGCCGACGACCTGCCGGGTCACCTTGCGCGAGGGCCAGCCCAGCGCCTTCAGCGTGCCGAACTCACGCACCCGGCGGGACACGGCCGAGGAGGTGAGCAGCGCGGCCACCAGGAACGCCGCCGCGAGGACCGCGATGGACAGCCACTTGCCGACGCTGGTCGCGAGGTTGGAGGCGGTGGAGAGGGAGCCGGAGACGGTCTCCGCGAGGTCGGCGGAGGTCGTGACGGTCGTACCCGAGATGTTCTTCTGGATCGTCGACTTGACGGTGTCGATCTGCTTCGAGTCGGTCGCCTGGACGTAGATCGTGCTGACCAGGTTCGCGGAGTCGCCGAGGGTCTGCGCCTGCTTGAGGGGCAGGTAGACGTCGGTCGTGGACTCGCTGCTCTCGGGCGTCGCGATACCGATGATCGTGTACTTCGTACCGGAGATCGTGATGGTCTTGCCGACCGTGTACTTGTTCTCCTTGGCGTACGACTTGCTGAGCACCGCGACCTTCGCGTTGGCCTGCGCCGTCGTGAACGTCTTGCCGCTGGTGATCGTCGTGGTGGCCAGCGGGCCCAGCTCCTGGTTCGTCACGTCGATGCCCATGACGGAGTAGGAGTTGACGTCGAACGAGGCGCCGCCGCCCTGCACCTGCGGCGGAGCCGTGCTGCCGGAGTTGCCGCCCTGGCCGCCACCGGGGCCGCCCTGCTGACCGGAGGACGAGGAACCCGACGACGACGAGGTGTCGGTCTTGGCCTCGCCCTGGGTGAAGGAGCCGTCGACCTTCGTGACGTTGAGGCTCAGCGCGCCCACCGCCGCCGAGACGCCCTTCTGGTCGGCGACCTTGGTGACCAGCGCCGACTTCAGGGTCTGTCCGCCCTGGGTCGTCACACGGTCGCTGCTCTGGGTGTCGTCCGAGTCGTTCGAGCTGGCGTCGAACTCGAAGTTCGGCCGGTCCGACTGGCTGTTGCCGGTCGGCGCCGTCCTGGCCTTGGTGACCGTCATGTCGGTGCCGAGGCCGTAGAGCGACTGCAGGACCTTTTCCTGTGCCTGCTGCATGCCGGCCGACACCGAGTTGACGGTGATGACCAGCGCGATACCGAGCGCCAGACCCATGGCGATGACCAGAGCCGCCTTCTTGCGCCGGCTCAGCTCACGCTTGAGATAGATGCCAAACATCCCGTTCCTCAAAGGTTCTTGGCGCCCCATGTGGGCGCTGCCACAAGCTAGGGAGGAACCTTTGTGGAGAACTGGGTAAACGGTGTGGGGGGACTGAGAAATCGGGGCCGAAACACTCACGAAGAATTAAGGCGCGTCGCACGTCGCGCGGCCCGTTTCCGTGGTGCTCATGTGCCCGAGCACACGACAGCCGCCCCATGACCCGGTGCGTACCCCGCGGTCCCACGCGAGGTCCACCCCCACCCGGATGCGCCATGGAGCGGCTGTCGCCTTCCCCCCTCGGTGTGGTCCGTTTCGTACCGCGTCGTACTGTGCGTACTACCGGAACCTCGGAGCATCAAGTGTGAAGCTCTGATGGAGAAGGCGTGTCGAGCATATGCCTGCGACCGGCCCGAACGCTACGGAGTAATCAACTCCACTTGTGCAGGTTGATACTTCGAACATGTGCATGGGTGCCGCTCAGCCGCGCCCCGCATACGGCATCGTCGTCGCCAGAACCGTAGCGAACTGCACATTTGCCTCCAATGGCAGCTCTGCCATGTGCCGTACGGTGCGCGCCACGTCAGCCACGTCCATGACGGGCTCCGGCGCCACCTCACCGTTCGCCTGCAGAGCGCCCGTTTGCATTCGCGCGGTCATGTCCGTCGCCGCGTTCCCGATGTCGATCTGCGACACCGCGATCCGGTACGGCCGTCCGTCCAGCGCCAACGCCTTGGTCAGGCCGGTCAGCGCGTGCTTGGTCGCGGTGTACGGCGCCGAGTGCGGCCGGGGTGTGTGCGCGGAGATCGACCCGTTGTTGATGATCCGGCCGCCCTGCGGATCCTGCTCCTTCAGCTGCCGGTACGCCGCCTGCGCGCACAGGAACGCCCCGTTGAGGTTGGTGTCCACGACGTGCCGCCACGCCTCGTACTCCAGGTCCTCGAACGCCACCCCGCCGGGACCGAACGTCCCCGCGTTGTTGAACAGGAGATCGAGCCGCCCGAACCGCTCCCGCACGGCCGCGAACAGGGCGGCCACGTCGTCGGGTCGGGCCACGTCGGCCCGTACGACGAGAGAGTCACCGTCCGGCGCGAGCGCCGCCGTCTCCTCCAGCCGCTCGGTACGGCGTCCCGTGAGCGCCACCGACCAGCCGGCGCCGAGCAGTTCGAGGGCGACGGCGCGCCCGATGCCGGAACCGGCGCCGGTGACGACCGCGATCCTCCCTGCGCTCATCAGGCGGCCTCGCCGGGGTAGCGGACGCCGATCTGCTCCCGGATGGTGTCCATCGTCCGCATGACGGCGAGGGTGCCGGCGAGCGGGACGAGCGGGGACTCGGTCTCGCCGGCCCGCAGAGCACGCATCACCTCGGCGGCCTCGTGCCGGAAGCTGTTGCGGGCGCCGTGGTCCGGGGCGGCGACGAACTCCTCGGGGTCACGGCCGTCGCGGTGCAGGACGAACCGGTCCGCGAAGAAGAACCCGTCGGGTACGTCGATCCGGCCCTTCGAACCGGTGACCGACGCGCCGATGGACGTACCGCCGACGATGGAGCAGTGCACCGAAGCGAGAGCGCCGCTCTCCCAGGAGAGCAGTGCTCCCGTCTGGAGATCGACGCTCTCCGCCGAGAGCACTGCTCTAGCCGAGATGCCGTCCGGCTCCCCGAGCAGCAGCTGAGCGAACGACACCGGGTAGACCCCCAGGTCGAGCAGCGCCCCGCCGCCCTGCGCCGGGTCGCGCAGCCGGTGCGAGGGCGGGAAGGGGCCTTCAAGCCCGAAGTCGGCCTGGACGGTCCGCACCTCACCGATGGCACCGTCGTCGACCAGCGCCTTCAGCCGCCGTATGACCGGGTTGCAGTAGGTCCACATGCCCTCCATCAGGAAGGCGCCGTGCTCCTTCGCCAGCGCGACCAGTTCCTCCGCCTCCCGCACGTTCAGCGTGAACGCCTTCTCGCACAGCACGTTCCGCCCGGCCTCCAGACACAGGCCGGCGGCGGCCCGGTGCGCCGAGTGCGGAGTGGCGACGTACACCACGTCCACGTCGGTGTCCTCGGCCAGCGAAGCCCAGTCGCCGTAGGCCCGGGGGATCCCGAACCGTTCCGCGAACGCCTTCGCGGAGGCCTCCGACCGGGAGGCGACCGCCACGAGTTCCGCGTCGGGCAGGTCCACCAGATCCGCGGCCATCGCAGCCGCGATCCCTCCCGTAGCCAGAATTCCCCACCGCACGCGCTCAGCCGACATGCCAGCCCCTAGTCCCGTGATCTCCATGAACCCTCTGAACCCACTACGGCCTCTGTGACCTCGAACACGCTGTACGAACAGCCTGTTACGAGCTGAGAGCATAGGTGGCGGATTACTCGAAAAGGGAGGGGCGCATGCCCGAGCGTGGCCGAACCGCGCGGGACGAGAAGAGTTCCCAGGGAGGGACACGGGGAGAGATACCCGCACCCGTCCCCCTACCGAAGGCCCCCGCCCGCTCCCTCCGCCGCACCGGCATCCTCGTCACGTTCGTCCTCGGCGGGCTGACGGCGACGCCTCCGCTGGCGATGGACATGTACCTCCCGTCCCTCCCCGAGGTCACGACCTCGCTGAACGCGCCCGCCGCGAGCGTCCAGCTGACCCTCACCGCGTGCCTGGCGGGCATGGCCCTCGGCCAGCTCCTGATCGGCCCGATGAGCGACAGATGGGGCCGCCGCCGCCCCCTCCTGGCGGGCCTGGTCGTGTACGTAGTGGCCACCGTCCTGTGCGGGATCGCCCCCAGCCTGGAGTTCCTGGTCGCCTTCAGGCTGGTCCAGGGACTGGCGGGCTCGGCCGGGATAGTGATCGCGCGGGCGGTCGTACGGGACCTGTACGACGGCGACGCCATGGCCCGCTTCTTCTCCACCCTCATGCTGATCTCGGGGGTCGCCCCGATCATTGCGCCGCTCATCGGCGGCCAGATCCTGCGCGTGACGGACTGGCGGGGCGTGTTCGCCGTCCTCACGGTGGTCGGGATCGCGCTGGCGGTGCTGGTCTGGTTCCGCCTCCCCGAGACCCTCGACCCGGCGGACCGACACAGCGGCGGGGTCGGCGAGGCCCTGCGCTCGATGCGCACCCTGCTCGCGGACCGCGTCTTCACCGGCTACGTCCTGGCGGGCGGCTTCGCCTTCGCGGCCCTGTTCGCGTACATCGCCGCGTCCCCCTTCGTCATCCAGGAGATCTACGGCGCCTCCCCGCAGACGTTCAGCCTGCTGTTCGGCGTGAACTCGATCGGGCTGGTGATCGTCGGCCAGATCAACGGCAAGGTGCTGGTCGGCCGGGTGTCGATGGACAAGGTGCTGGCGGTGGGCCTGGCCGTCATCACCCTCTCGGCTACGGCGCTCCTGCTGATGGCGACGGGCGTCTTCGGCGAGGTGGGCCTGCTCCCGGTGTCGGCGGCGCTCTTCGTCCTGATGTCGGCGATGGGCCTGGCGATGCCCAACACCCAGACGCTGGCCCTGCTGCGAACACGTCACTCGGCAGGCGCCGCATCGGCCCTCCTGGGCACCACCTCCTTCCTGATCGGCGCGGTCGCCTCCCCACTGGTGGGCATCGCTGGCGAGGACACCGCCGTCCCGATGGCCGTCGTCCAACTGGCGGCAGCACTGGTGGCGGTCGGCTGCTTCGTGGGAATGTGCCGTCCTTGGAACGGACGTACGACCCTGGAGGGAGCGGAGAGCTGAGCGCCGCACCGAGACTGCGCGTCGACACCCCGGAACGGGCCGGCCTCGACCCCGAGGAGATGCGTCACCTCGTACGAGAGGTACGCGCCCTCACGACCGGCGAGCGCCCATGGGCCCCGGCCGCGGTGGTGATCGTCGGCCGCGGCCCGGTGATCGCGGTGCGGGAGGCGGCGGGCTGGGCGGTGCGGTACGCGTCGTACGACGAGCGCACGGACACGGGAGTGGAACTCCCGCCGGAGGCCAGGACCCCGGCAACGATGTCGACCCCCTTCGACCTGGCCTCCCTGACGAAGCTCTTCACGGCGGTGGCGGCGGTGCAGCAGCTGGAGCGCGGCACGCTGGGCATGGACGCGAGGGTCGCCGCGTACCTGCCGGACTTCACGGCGGCGGCCGAACACGACATCACGGTCCGCCAGCTGCTGACCCACACCTCGGGCCTGCGCCCCGAACTCCCGCTGTACGACTGCCCGGACGACGCGGCGCGCAAGGCACTGCTGAGAGCGGAGGCCCCGTCGTCGAGCCCGGGTGTGTACGCGTACTCCGACCTGAACATGCTCCTGCTCCAGTACGTCCTGGAGCGCATCACGGGCCGCACGCTGGACGTCCTGATCCACGAGGGCATCACCCGGCCTCTCGGCATGACGGCGACCGACTTCGGCCCCTGCCCCGACGCGGCGGCGACCGAGGACCAGCGCAGACCCTGGGCCAAGGCGGAACGGGGGATGGTACGGGGCGAGGTCCACGACGAGAACGCGTGGGCGCTGGGTGGCGTGGCGGGCCACGCGGGCCTCTTCTCCACGGCCCACGACCTGGCGGTCTTCAGCCGCTGCCTGTTGGCCGGCGGCGCCTACGGCCCGGCGCGCATCCTGGGCCCGGACTACGTGGAGCTGCTGCTGACGCCGCCGGGCCTGGGCTTCGCGGTCGACCAGCCGTGGTTCATGGGGGAGTTGGCGGGCAGGGGAGCGGCGGGCCACACGGGTTTCACGGGCACGTCCCTGGTCCTGGACCGGGCCACGGACACGTTCGTCGTGCTGCTCGCCAACGCCGTTCATCCGAAGCGGAGTTGGGGGCGGGTGGGGAACGGGCCGAGGGTGGGGGTGGGGGATCGGGTGGCTCGGGGGGTGCGGGGGAGGTGAGGGCGCGTGTGGCTACGGCCGCTGTGCGAGGAACACGAACTCCCGGCCGGGGCGGTCGGGTGCGTCGCGCACATCCGTCACTTCACAGCCCTGGGCCAGCAACTCCGCCTCGATCTCGGCCCGTTCACGGAAACGCAGCGTGGAGTCGGAGGTCAGCACCTTTCCGTCCTCGGCGAACAGGAAGGTCCAACGGAAGCTGACGAGCGGCCCGTTGAGACTGGTCAGCTCGACCCAGCTCTCGACGGCGCCGACGCCGGGTATGTCGGTCACCCGGTACGAGGAGTCACGGTTCCACTGCTCCCAGGCACGCTTCGCCGGATCCCAGGTCTCGAAGACGGCAGGGCTGTCGCGTCGCCGTGGATCCAACGGACGCGCTCGGCGCCGGACTTGGCACGGGCCACGTCGAGGGAGGCGAGGGCGGGGTCGACGCCGATGACGTCGATACCGCGGGCGGCGAGGAGGAGGGCGAACACGCCGGTGCCGCAGCCGATGTCGAGGACGCGGCGGGCGGCGAACTCCTCGGCGATGTCGACGTACGCGTCCAGGTCGCCGCGATCCGGGTCGAGGGGGTCGTAGACGGCGGCCAGACGGGGGTGCTGGAAGACCTCGTTGGGCATGGGGTGACGGTAGCGGGGGCAGGGGTGTGCGGGCACGACCTCATTCGCCGCCCTCCGGCCGTTGTGCCGCCCGCTCGGCGTCGGCGGTGGCGCGGCCGGTGGCGGCGAGGAGGGCTACCAGGGCGAGAACGACGAGCAGGATGACGACCAGCAGCAGGATGGTCAGGGCTGTCGGGTGGTTCCACAGTGCGAAGATCAGGCACACGATCAGCAGGGCGGCCACGGCGATCCACCGGCGGTGGGTCTGGGTCCAGGTCCCCACCCGGCCGGTGCGGACCTCGTGGACGTAGGCCCACTGCGCCGCGGAGCCGGCGGCACGCTCGGACCTCCCTCGGACGGCGCGCGGCAGCCGTCCGGGACCGATCAGGTAGGCGCCGAGCGCGATGACCACACCGAGGACGATCGCCGTGCGCAGACTGACGCGCAGGAAGTGCAGCAGGGTGTCGAAGACGGCTGCCGCGGCGGCCTCCGACTGGACCTGGGGCGGGAGATGGTCCAGGTAGTAGCGGCGGACGACGACCAGGACGACGGCCACGACCAGGCAGGCGAAGGCCGCGCCGAGAGCCGTACGGGCCAGCGCGCGGCGGCGCCGGTGGGCCAGCAGCACGCCGGCCGCGCCGATCACCACGACGATGACGGGGAACCAGCGCCCGATCACGTCCAGCAGGTGAGCGCCCTTGCGGATCTTCTTCAACTCGTCGGACTGGAAGAGGACCATCTGCTTGTCGACGTCGGGGATCTTGGCGGCCGGGGACACCCCGGCGTCCACGAGCGCCTGCTTGACCTGGTCGACGGCTTCCCCGACGTCGAGGGTGACCGTCCCGCTCTCCACACCCACGGCGCCACGGCCCTCGCCGGTGAGCGCGTGCACGACGGTGTTGTGGGCGGCCCGGTTGGCGTTCGTCCAGATCCGCTCGAAGCGGTCGCTCGCCACGAAGCGGGTGGCCACCTTCTCGACCGTGCCGTTGACCGCGCTGTCGAGCTGTGGGCCCAGTCCCTTCACCGCCTGCGCGGCGCGGGGCGGCAGCCCCTGCGTCTGCAGCCATGCGGCGATGTCCGCGGCGGCCCGGCTGCCGTCCACCCGCACATCCGCGGCCTCGGTGATGCGCTTGACCGCCGCGGCCTCGATCGCCGGATCCGAGGCCAGCGGGGAGACCGTGTCCACGTAGCGGTCGGTGTCCAGAGCGATGTCGTGCACCCACACCGTGAGCAGTGCGACCGGCACGAGGATGCACGTGAGCACGATCAGCACCGCCGAGACGGTCTTCCGTACGATCCGCGCGGGCGCCGAGCCGTGCTTGGTCCCGCTCCCCGACGCGTCACCCCCGCCGGTCTCCGGGACGGCAGCAGGCTCGGACGGCTCGTGGGGGCTGGTCATGGCTGCTCCGGGGCTCCTGGGGAACTGGTCTGCCTCCATCTCCGCCGCTGCACGGCGAGACGGCCCGCCCAGGAGGGCCGTACGGGCGAAGCACGGTCACCCGCCGGGAGTGGCAGCCCCGGCTCTGCTCAGCGGGGTTTCGCGGCGGACCGCTTCGTGCCCTTGCTCCTGCCGGTGCCCGTGCCGCTGCGAGCAGGCTTGGCGGGCACGGTCTTGCGCTTCGGGGCCTTCTCCGCACCCGCGGCCGCCCGCGCCGGCGCCTTCCGGGGCCGTGCGGTCGGCCACTTGAACTCGACCTCCAGCTCGATCTCGCCGTTACCGATCTCGACCTCTATCTCGCCGCGAAGCTCGTCGGGGATCCGCAGGCTCAGCGTTCCGAAGCCGAGTTCCACCTCGGCTTCCCCGCCCTCCCGCAACGCGGCTGCGAGTGCCGTGAGCTGGTCGGCCGCCTCAAGGCGTGACAACGAGCGCTTCTGTTCGAACTTGAGGTCCTTCATGAACGCCTCCGATCGGATGAAAAGGATGGATAGCGCTCATTGTCATGCCATGTGCGTGTTTGGACACTCCAGGCGTCTCCATGCCTCTCCATGCCTCTCCATGCGCGAGAGTCGGAGGCGATCTAGGGTTGAAGGGAACCTCGGAGGAACCCCCGAGCCTCTCACCAGGAGGGCATGCGACATGTCCACTGCATCCGAAACCCCTGTCCTGGACACCCTCGCCGCCATGACGGTCGACTCGTTGGAGCGCTGCGGCCTGGCCCCGGACACGCTCATCCTCACGCGTATCGCGGCACTCGCCGCCTCGGACGCCCCGCCCATCTCCTATGTGGCCCATATCGACCCCGCCCTCAGAGCCGGCCTCACCGCCGAACAACTGCAGGACGTCCTGGTCGCCATCGCGCCCATTGTCGGCACCGCCCGCGTCATGACGGCGGCGGGCAACATCGCCACGGCACTCGGCATCGCCATCGCCGTCGCCGATGCCGAGATCGGGTCCCAGGGCTGAGAGCGGACGCCCACCCCTGTTTCAGGAGGGCCTTCGATGTCCCAGAACGCGACCACGGCGATGCGCGCCGTGCCTCACGCCACGCCCGAGGAACGCGCGGCTCTCGGCAAGGGGGCGCGGCGCCGCTCGCCGCGGTCGGGGCACGCCGTGTACAAGCCGCCCGCCGACCGGCCGGACCCGTTGTCGATCCTGGAGGCGCAGTCCGCGGCGAGGGTGCCCGAGCTCGTCCCGATCCGCTACGGCCGGATGACGGAGTCCCCGTTCCGCTTCTACCGGGGCGCCGCCGCGATCATGGCGTCCGACCTGGCCGCCGGTCCGCGCTCAGGACTCACGGCCCAGCTGTGCGGGGACGCGCACATGCTGAACTTCCGTCTGCTCGCCTCGCCGGAGAGACACCTGATGTTCGACATCAACGACTTCGACGAGACTCTGCCGGGCCCCTGGGAGTGGGACGTCAAGCGCCTGTCGGCGAGCCTCGTCATCGCGGGCCGGGAGAACGGCTTCGACGACGCGCAGCGCGCCCGCATCGTGAGCTCCACGGTCCGTTCGTACCGCGAGGCGATGATCCGCTTCGCGGAGACGGGCAACCTCGACGTCTGGTACGCGAAGATCGGCGCGGACTTCCTCGAGTCCCTGGCCTCGGACCGGCTCCACAGACGTGGTCGGAAGAACCTGGCCCACGCGTTGGCGAAGGCACGTACCCGCGACAGCCTGCAGGCTTTCGACAAGCTCACCGAGACGGTGGACGGCCGGCCCAGGATCGCGGCGGATCCGCCGCTGCTGATCCCGGCCGGCGACCTGCTGCCGGACATCGAGCGCAGCGCCCTCCAGCGCCAGTTCCGCGGTCTCGTCGAGCGGTACGGCAGCACGCTGGCCTACGACCGGCGTGCCCTCCTGGCGGACTACCGACTGGTCGACGTCGCCCGCAAGGTGGTCGGCGTCGGCAGTGTCGGCACCCGATGCTGGATCTTCCTCCTGCTCGGCCGGGACGGTCAGGACCCGCTCTTCCTCCAGGCCAAGGAGGCCGACACCTCCGTACTCGCCGCACACGTCGGCGCGAGCCGGTACCGCAACCAGGGTGAGCGGGTGGTCTCGGGCCAGCGGCTCATGCAGGCCACGAGCGACATCTTCCTCGGCTGGGAACGGGTGGACGGGATCGACGGCAGGCAGCGCGACTTCTACGTCCGTCAACTGCGCGACTGGAAGGGCATCGCCCTGCCGGAGAGGATGCGGCCGAAGACCATGCGGGCGTTCGGCGAACTGTGCGGGGTCACCCTGGCGCGTGCGCACGCACGGTCGGGCGACCGGATCGCGATCGCCGCGTACCTGGGCGGCGGCGACTCGTTCGACAGGGCACTCGCCACCTTCGCGGAGGCGTACGCCGACCAGAACGAGCGTGACCATCAGGCCCTGGTCGACGCGGTACGCGCGGGCCGGCTGCCCGCGGAGGAACCGGAGGCGGCCTGACGGGGAAAAGGTCGGTGCCGCCCATGACGTGGCCGACGGACCGGGTGGTGAACGCCGTGGCCGAGGTTGACGAGGACGCGCGAGGACCGGCCGTTCCGTGTGCCGATCCCCTGGGAGACCCGTTTCTGCGCACCAGGTTCGCCCTCCCCGCCAGGCCCGCCACGTTCCTGCGGCGGCAGCGGCTCGTCGACCACCTCGACCACGCTCTCGGGACACCGTTGACGCTGCTCAACGGCGCGGCCGGAGCCGGCAAGACCCTGCTGGCCGCCGACTGGGCCGACGGACTGCGGTCCCCGGTCGCCTGGCTCACCGTCGAAGCGGGGGACCGGCGTCCCGGGGTGTTCTGGGCGTACGTCGTCAAGGCCCTGCGTGCCTGCGGTGCGCTGCCGCCCGGCCCGGTGGGGTTCCCGGCGGACGCGTCCCGGGTGGACGACAGGCTTCTGGCGGCGCTCGCCGCCGAGCTGAACGATCGTGGCCGGCCCGTGGTCCTCGTACTCGACGAGTACGACCGCGTGACCGCTCCGGAGATCGCGGAGCAGCTGGAGTTCGTCCTGCACCACGCCGGGCGGGGGCTGCGCCTCGTCATCGTCAGCCGCACCGAACCGCTGCTTCCGCTGCACCGTTACCGGGCGGCCGGCGAGCTGACGGAAATCCGCGCCGCCGAGCTGGCCTTCACCTCCGAGGAGGCGGTCGCACTGCTGGAGCTGCACGGTCTGAATCTTCCGGTGCACGCCGCGCGCGCCCTGGTGGAGCGCACGCGGGGCTGGGCCGCAGGCCTGCGCCTGTCGGCCCTCGCCGCCCGGGAGAGCGCCGACCCGGAGGTCTACCTCAAGGAGTTCGAGGCCGACCGGAGCGCGATCGCGGACTTCCTGCTGGCCGAGGTCCTCCGTGGGCAGCCGGCGGAGACACAGGACCTCCTGCTGCGTGTCAGCGTCCTCGATCGTTTCTCTCCCGAGCTGGCCGACGCGCTGACCGGCCGCACCGATGCCGAGCCCCTGCTCGTCGGGCTGCACCGCGCGAACGCGTTCGTCGAGTACCTCGGGCACTCGTGGTACCGCCTCCACCCGCTGTTCGGGGAGATACTCCGGGCCCATCTCCGCGTGCGCCTGCCCGGGCTGGAACCGGAACTCCACCGGCGGGCCGCGCGGTGGCTGCGGCATTCCGGATTCCTGCCGGAGACACTCGCCCATGGCACCGCCGCGGGCGACTGGGACTTCGCCGCCGGTGTCCTCGTCGACGAACTGGCGATCGGCCGGCTCTTCACCGGCCTGCGCGAGGGCGACCTGGCCCAGGTCTTCTCCGACATGGGGCCCGAGGCCAGGAGCCCGGCCACGGACCTCGTACGTGCGGCCCGCGACCTGGCCCGGTGCGACGTGGACCGCGCTCTGGCCCGCCTGCGCCACGCCGAGGAGCGGCTGGCCCCCGAGGAGTCCGGACCGGCGCCCGACGTGACGCACGACCGGGCGGCCGCCCAGCTGAGCTGCGCGCTGCTGGAGGCCCTGGCCGCCCGGCTGACCGGTAGTTCCCAACGGGCCGAGAAGGCCGCCGAAGCGGCCGACGGACTGTGGCGGGAAGTCCCGGCGCGGCTCCTGGACGAGCATCCCGAAGTGCGCGCTCTGCTCCTGACCCATGTGGGATCGGCGTGTCTGTGGGCGGGGCGGTACGAGGAGGCGCGCGCCGCTCTGACCACCGTGGCCGGCCTGCGCGGCAGCGCCTCCACCCTGCTGCCCCGGGAGGAGTCGATGGGACACCTGGCCCTGCTCGACTATCTGAACGGCTGGCTCGGCCGGGCGGAGCGCAAGGCCCTGGCGGCGGTGTCCGAGACGGAGCGGGTCGGCCTGCCCCAGCCGTCCGGCTCCGGCCTCGGACAGCTGGTCCTCGCCGCCGTGGCCGTCGACCGCCATGAGCTGGACCGGGCCCAGGCCCTCCTCGACGAGACGGCCCGGCTCCCCGCCGGCGCGCGGGATCCGGTGCCGACGGCGGGGCGAGCCCTCGCCACCGCCCGCCTCCTGCTGGTCAGGGGCAAGGCACGGGCCGCCGTCGAGGCGGCGGACCCGGTCGTCTCCGCCGCCGTGGCCTCCCCCTGGGCGGCAGGCCATGAGGCGCTCGTCGCCTCCGCCGCCCACCTGGCCGAAGGACGGCCGGACGAGGCCGCCGAGCTGCTCCAGGACATGTCCGGCGACCAGCCGGCGTGTGCGGTGGAGGCGGCCGCGATCCAGATCGCCGCAGGGCGTCCCGAGGCGGCCCTGAACCTGCTCGACAGCATCCGCACCCACGGCCGGACGGGTCCGGCGGTGACCGTGCGGGCGGCGGTGGTGAGGGCTCAGGCAGCGGAGCGGGCGGGAGACACCGCCACCGCCCGCGGGCTCATGGCGCAGGCCCTCCTCGACGCCCGGCGCGAGCGGCTGCGGCGTCCGTTCCTCGACGCCGGACCATGGATCCGGCCTCTCCTGGCCACGGCCGGGCTGCGCGAACTGGCAGCGGGCTGGCTCATGCCCGGCCCGGAGACCCCGCCCTCGCTGCCCCTCGTGGTGGAGCTCAGCGGACGCGAGCGCGACGTCCTTGAGCGGCTGGCCCGGATGATGTCGACGGAGGAGATCGCCGCCGACCTCTACGTGTCGGCGAACACGGTGAAGACCCACCTCAAGAGCGTGTACCGGAAGCTGGCGGTGAACCGGCGAAACGACGCGGTGCGCCGCGCGCGCGACCTCGGGCTGCTGTGAACGCACGCCGGTGAGTGCGAGCGGCCCCCCTCGGCAGGACATCGCGGGACCCGGGCCTCCCCCGTGACGGGTGAGGCGGGCGGCGCGTGCTTCGGATGCGATGAGGGGGCGGGACACGCGTCGGTGGACGGCCCGAAGGCGGCGATCCTCGCAACCGGCGGCATCACCCTCGCCGGTTTCCCGGTCACGCCGCACCTGCCGACCGCACAGCGAGGCCGTCCGCAGCGGCCGGACGCCGGAGCCCCGGCCGGACGCCGAAGCTGCGGCCAGACGTCGAAGCTGCGGCCGGACGTCGAAGCTGCGGCCGGAGCGACCGGACCGACGCGCCGAGTTCCGAGGGAGCCGCCTGTGTCCAGGACCAGAGCCATGACCGGCCCGGGGGCCACGGCCCGCGGTACGCGCCGTGCCGAACGCCGGGCACGCACGGACTACACGGGCGGCGTCTACGGATCCATGCTCGCGGCCTCCGTGGTGATCGGCGCGGGCTCCCTCGGCTCGTACCCCCGAACCGAGCTGGTGCTGCTGCTGGTGCTCACCGGAGTGGTGTTCTGGGTCGCGCACGTGCACGCCCAGCTGTTCGGGGCGCACCTGGCACAGCAGGGTCTGGACCGCCGGGTCGTGCTGCGGGTGTGCCGTGACGAGTGGCCGATCGCCAAGGCCGCCGTCCCGCCGGCCGCCGCGGTGGCTGTCAGCCCGCTCCTGGGGCTGGACGTGCGAGGTGCCCTCTGGCTGGCTCTCTGCGTCGCCGTGGCCGGCCAGGTGGGCTGGTCCGTGGCCGCGGCGAGCCGCGCCGGTGCTTCGCCGCGGCTCATGGCCGCCACCGCGTCGGTCAACCTGCTGCTCGGCCTGCTGATCATCTCCGTCAAGATCGTTCTGACCCATTGATCCCGATCCCGGGTGCCGTCCGCCTGTCCGAAGCAGTCCACGGAAGGACAGCTCGTGCGCTACGAATTCCGAGTCGAGGGACACCTGTCGGAAACGCTGGCCAAGGCGTTTCCGGAGCTGGGCCACGTGGTGATGTCCGGCCAGACCATCCTGTTCGGCCCCGTCGTGGACGAAGCGCACCTCTACGGACTGCTGGCCCGCTGCCAGTCGCTGGGACTGCGGGTCCTGGAGATGCGCCAGCTGCCGGAGTGACGGGCCGGGCGCTGTGGTGAACCCGCGGCGCGCACACTCACCCGCGCCGGGTGAGGCGCCCGGCACCTGGCGTGGGCACGCTGAATACGTCACAGCACTGCGGCCGGGCGAACGCCCGAGACGGAGGACGGACATGAGCGCGCAGACCTACCTGGCGTACGACTTCCCACTGCTGAGCGCCTTCTGGACCATGCTCTGGTTCTTCCTGTGGATCATGTGGTTCGTCCTGCTCTTCCGGATCATCACCGACATCTTCCGCGACGACACCATGAACGGCTGGGCGAAGGCCGGCTGGCTGGTGTTCTGCGTGGTTCTGCCATTCCTCGGCGTGTTCGTCTACGTGATCGCCCGAGGCAAGAACATGGGCCGCCGTGAGATCAAGCAGGCGCGTGCGCAGCAGGAGGAGTTCAACGCCTACATCAGGCAGACCGCGGCCGGCGGCGGGACCAGCAGCGTCGACGAACTCGCCAGGCTGTCGGAGATCCGCGCCCACGGCGACATCACGGACGAGGAGTTCCGCAGGGCGAAGGAGCTGGTCCTGACCGGCCACGGTCCGGCGGAGTCCTCGGGCTCCACCCCGTACGCCTCCGGTCGCTGAGTATCCGGACCACACGAATCGAGGCACAAGATGACTGCGACACACACCAGCCAGGGAAGCGCGGCGAAGCAGGAATGGGCGAGCGGCCTGACGGCCTTCGCGGCCGTCATGCTCTTCCTCGTCGGCCTGCTCGACATCTTCCGGGGCATCATGGCCATCGCCGAGGACGACATCTTCCTCACGACGCGCAACTACGTGTTCGAGTTCGACCTGACCGGTTGGGGCTGGGTCCACCTCGCCCTGGGCGCAATCGCCGTGATCGTCAGCTTCGGACTGTTCGGGACCGCGACCTGGGCGCGCGTCGCCGGCGTGGCCATCGCCGGACTCGTCATCATCGCCAACTTCCTCTCCCTGCCGTACTACCCGGTGTGGTCGGTCGTGATGATCACCATCTCGGGCTTCATCATCTGGGCCCTGTGCGTGGTCCGGCGCGGCAGCCTCTACGACGCGTCCGAGCAGCGCCCGACATACGAGGAGCGCCCGTCGCACAGGGTGTGAGGCGGAAGAGAACGAAGAGAAGAAGAGAAGAAGGGGCCGACAGGTGAGATCCCACGGCGGCGGGACGAGGGGATCGGGTACGGCAGGATCCCCGGCCGTGCTCGGGGGCAGTGCCGGACGGGCCCGTCTCGCGGTGCTCGCCCTGCTGGGAAGCATCCTGGTGCCGCTCGTCGCCGCCGGTCTGCGGAGCGTGCTGTGGGTGCTGGTCGGCATCGCCGGACTGGCGCTCGCCGCCGTCGGGGTGTGGTGGGCCCTGGCGCACACCGGTGCGCTGCGTGTCCTCGGGGCAGCGCTGTCGGTGGCCGCGCCGGTCACCGTCCTCGCCCTGTATGCCGCGTACGACATGCTGTGGCCGGCCCTGCTGTCCCTGGCCCTGTGGGTGCTGTCCGTGACGGTGGCCCGTACGGCCCTGAGCCCAGGGCCCACCGCCTCCGAACAGGCCGAACAGACCGGACAGGCTGTAGCCGAGGCGCCCCACAGCCCCTGGATCCTCATGAATCCGCGCTCCGGCGGCGGCAAGGTGGGCCGATTCCACCTGGTGGAGAAGGCCAGGGCGGCCGGCTGCCGGGTGGTCCTGCTCGAAGGGGGCCACCAGGATGTCGCCGAACTGGCCCGGCGGGCCGTCACCGAGGGGGCCGATCTGCTGGCGGTCGCGGGCGGCGACGGCACCCAGGCGCTCGTGGCCGAGGTCGCGGCACGCCATGATGTGCCGTTCCTGGTGATTCCCGCCGGTACCCGCAACCACTTCGCCCTCGACCTCGGCCTCGACCGCGACGATCCGGCGGCGGCCCTGGAAGCCCTGACCCACGGCGTCGAACTCCGCATCGACCTCGGATACGCCGCGGACCGGGTCTTCGTCAACAACGCCTCGTTCGGCACGTACGCGTCCGTCGTCACCGACCCCGCCTACCGGGACGCCAAGGCCCGCACCACGCTGCGCACCCTCCCCGGCCTCCTCACCGGCGAGGGCGCGTCCGGACTGCGGGCGCGGGCCGACGGAGAGTCCGTCGACGATCTTCAGGCCCTCCTCATCAGCAACAATCCCTACGGACGCGCTGTCGACGCGGCCCGTCCGGGGCGCAGGAAACGACTGGACTCGGGCCTGCTCGGCGTGGTGTGCGTGCGGGTCGGCAACACCGCTCAGGCGGCCCGCCTGGTGCGCGGCGCGCGCTCCGGGGGACTCATCAGGCTGAGCGCCGGGGAAGTGACGGTCGAAGCCGACACGGACACCCTCCCGGTCGGCATCGACGGAGAGCACGTCGTTCTGCCGTCACCCGTCGTGTGCCGCAGCGACCCCGGGGCACTCCGGGTGCGCGTGCCACGCCGTCGCCCGGGCACGTCACGGGCGGGCGCGGCGACGGCCGACTGGCCGCGCGTGGCACGGCTGGCGTTGGGCTCCCTGCCCCAGTTCCCGGGCCGGGGACAGCACGAGCCTTCCGGCCCGGGGCGGGTTCGTGGCGGCGGCCGCGACAGCTGAGACCTCGTCGGGCATGGGGCGTAGGGGATCGGGGATTCGGGGAAACGGCCCCCGTATTACTCTGATCACCTTCAACGAACGGCTTTCGAAGCCTGGCACACGGGAAAGGTGACCGGTGATGTCGCTGAGCCCCGGCGATCCGGACTCCATCGGCGGCTACACGCTGGTCGACCGGCTCGGTAGCGGCGGCATGGGTGTCGTGTACCTGGGCCACTCGGAATCGGGACGGCGGGTCGCCGTCAAGGTCGTGCACGCGCAGTACGCGCTGGACGAGGAGTTCCGGACGCGGTTCAGGCAGGAGGTCGCGGCGGTCCGCCGGGTGAGCGGGGCGTTCACGGCCCCGGTGGTGGACGCCGATCCCGACGCCCAGCAGCCGTGGATGGCGACCCTGTACGTGCCGGGCCGCACGCTGTCGGACATCGTCGCCAAGGACGGCCCGTTGCGCGGACGCGAGTTGCGCGTCCTCGCGCTGGGCCTGGTCGAGGCGCTGCGGGACATCCACCGGGCAGGTGTGGTGCACCGCGACCTGAAGCCCAGCAACGTCCTGATGGCCGACGACGGGCCGCGCGTCATCGACTTCGGCATCTCCCACGCCGTGGACAACGAGGCCCTCACGGTGACCGGTCGGCTGATCGGCACCCCGCCCTTCATGTCCCCGGAGCAGTTCGCCGCGCCGCGTGACGTCACCGCGGCCTCGGACGTCTTCTCACTCGGGTCGCTCCTGGTGTACGCGTCCACCGGCAACCGTCCGTTCGACGGCAGCAGCCCTTACCTGACCGGCTATCAGGTGATGTACGAGGCCCCGCACCTGGACGGAGTCGCCGAACCGCTCCGGAGCATCGCCGAACGCTGCCTGGACAAGGACCCGGCCGCCCGGCCCGGACTGGCCGAACTGCACGGACTGCTCCGGGGGTTGGGGGACTCGGCCGCTCCGGACGCACCGCCAGGAGCGGCCGACGTGGCGGAGGCCGACCCCGGGGTCTCCCGTACGCCCTCCGGCCCGGGAGAACCGGCCACCGCGCCGGGAACGCAGAGAACGCAGGGAACGGCGGGAACGAACAGGGCCCGCACCGGGAACAGACGCCGAGGGCGGAGCATCGTCGTCGGCCTTGCCGCTGGGGTGGTGGTCGTCACCGGTCTGGGCATCACGGCCCTGAAACTCGGATCGCACAAGGACGGCGACTCCCAGCCACCCTCTGCCGCAGCCTCCCCCTCCCCCTCCCTCTCCCCCTCCACATCTCCCGCCGCCCGTGCGTCCGCGACAGCGGTGACCCTGCCGCCGAAGGATGTGCCGTGGGACTACCAGATCGGCGGCGCGTACCCCCTGCCGACCGGCGTGCGGGTGGTCAGCCGCAGCTATGAGGACGCGTCCGCGCAGGGTGCGTACAACATCTGCAACATCAACGCCTTCCAGGTGGAGAAGGGCGCGGAGGGCGACTGGAGCCCCGACCTGCTGCTGCGCGACGCCAACGGGGACGTCGTCTACGACCAGGACTGGGGCGAAGCGGTCCTGGACATCCGTACGGACGCCAAGCGGCAGCGCGTCGCGGCCAGGCTGGACACATGGATCGACGAGTGCGCGGCCGGCGGGTACAAGGCCGTCGAACCCGACAACTACGACTCCTTCACCCGCTTCCCGGAGTACCTGACGGCCGACCAGGCCAAGGCGCTCATGAAGCTTCTGGTGGCGCACGCCCACGGGAAGGGTCTGGCCGTCGCCCAGAAGAACACCGCCGAACTCCTGCGCGACCGGGGGTCGGTGGGCCTGGACTTCGCCATCGCGGAGGAGTGCGGGCAGTGGGACGAGTGCGGGGAGTTCGCGGACGCGTTCGACAACAACGTGCTCGTGGTCGAGTACACGGCGCAGGGCATGACCAAGGCGTGCTCCAGCTGGAGCGGGCAGCTGAGCATCGTCCGCCGCGACCCGGAGGTCGAGCCCAAGGGCGCGAGCGACTACCTCCGCGATCCCTGCTGACGGTCCGGCGTCCCCGGGGACGGCCGTTCCGCCCCTCGCCCCCACCTCTAGAATCTCCCCGTGCACACTCCCGTTTCCCCTGCTGACGCCCTGCGCGCCGCCCTGGCCGGTCTCCTCGACGGACTGCCGCCGAAGACGGCCGCGCAGGCGGTCGAGCGGCTGATCGCCAACTATCGGGGGCGGACGCCGACCGACGCGCCCGTGCTGCGGGACCGTTCCGACGTGGCCGCGTACGCCGCGTACCGGATGCCGGCGACCTTCGGGGCGGTGTGCTCGGCGCTGGACGCCTTCGCGGAGGCCGCGCCCGGCTGGGCACCCGGCAGCCATGTCGACGTCGGGGGCGGGACCGGGGCCGCGACCTGGGCGGTGAACGCGGTCTGGGAGGGCGTACGGCCCGTCACCGTGCTGGACTGGGCTGAGCCGGCGCTCGCCCTCGGGCGGGAGATCGCCGCCGCCAACCCGGAGTTGAAGGGGGCGGAGTGGCAGCGCTCTCGGATCGGAGCGGCGCTCAGAATCGAGAGCACTGATCTCGTCACGATCTCCTACGTCCTCGGGGAACTCACGGAGGCCGACCGCACCTCCGTGGTCGACGCGGCGGCCGGCGCCGCCCAGGCCGTCGTCGTCATCGAGCCCGGCACCCCCGACGGCTACCTCCGCGTCATCGAGGCCCGCGAGCGACTCGTACAGGCCGGCTTCCACGTCGCCGCCCCCTGCCCGCACAGCGCGGCCTGCCCCATCGTCCCCGGTGAGGACTGGTGCCACTTCTCGGCCCGGGTCAGCCGATCCTCCCTCCACCGCAAGGTGAAGGGAGGCTCCCTGCCGTACGAGGACGAGAAGTTCAGCTACGTCGCCGCGACCCGCTTCCCGGTGACCTCGGCGCCCGCCCGTGTCGTGCGCAGGCCCCAGATCCGGAAGGGCCAGGTCCTGCTCGACCTGTGCGAGACAGAGCCCTCGCTGCGCCGGACCACGGTCACCAAGCGGCATGGGCTGCTCTACCGGGCCGCGCGTGACACGGACTGGGGGGACGCCTGGCCGCCGGTGGGGGAGGGCGGGGACTAGCTCTGCCCCTGAGCTCTGCCCCGGGGCATCGGCATGAAGCGAGTAAAAGAAAATTCTCCGCTTCCCCCTGCCCGCTCCACGAAGGGTCGGTATTTTTCTTTTTCTTGTCGATCCCTTGGGTCCCTGAGTCGTCAGGGGTAATCCTCTTTGGGATTCTTTTGCGTTTCTATGCCCTCCCCGTCGCGCATCCTGCTCCTTCCTTTTACCCGCCCGATGTGACATGTGGGTGGAATTGTTCGATTTCGCGCCGCCGGGAGCGGTTGACGTGAGATGACCCCCCGAGCTTTGATCACCCGGCTGTGAGGAACCTGTAAAGCAAGGCGGGGGTTATGTGGCGGGGTGGGGGACGAGCCTGGCTCGTAGCGTCGGTACTTCTTGTGCCCATGTTGGGCGTCGGCAATGGCCAGGCGGTCGCCGCGACAGCGTCGGAGGCCTCGGCGGTGGCAGCCGATACCGGTGATCTGTCGCCCGAGGCGATCGCATCGGGGAAAGCCGCCGAATCCGGTTCGCCTGTCGAGGTAAGCGCGGAGACGACTCCCACGCAACTCGTCAAGGCGCAGCCGGACGGCACATTCACCGTCGAATTCGATCCGGTACCGGTGCGGGTGGAAAGGGCGTCCGGGTGGGTGCCCGTCGACACCACCCTGGAGACGACCTCGTCCGGCGAAGTCGTACCGAAAGCAGCCGCGGCCGACGTCACCTTCTCCGGGGGAGGATCCCTCGAAGCTCTGGCGAGCATCAGCCAGGGTGGGAAGACCTACCGGGTCGACTCGCCGTGGACACTGCCCGCACCGACGTTGTCGGGCTCCACGGCGACGTACGCGGATGTCATGCCTGGGACGGACCTGATCGTCCAGGCCACGCCGGACGGCTTCAGCGAGAACCTGGTGGTCAAGTCACGGGAAGCGGCCCAGGCCGAGGAGTTGTCGAGCATCAGGTTCCCCGTCTCGGTCGACGGTGTCTCCGCCCATGACACGGACTCCGGCGGCGCCGCGTTCGTGGACGGCCAGGGGCGCCCGGTGTTCACCACGGGTACGGCCCTGATGTACGACTCCTCGGCCCCTGCACCCGCCCCGGCCGCGGCCACGTCGTCCAAGGTCTCGAAGACGTCGTTCACCGCCACAGCCGCCACAGCCGCCACAGCCGCCACGTCCGCCACGTCCGCCACGTCCGACGAGGCCGGGAGTGCGGATGCCGATGCGTTGGACGGTCCGGCTCCCGGAGCCAGGTCCACCGCCATGGACCTGACGGTCTCGGACGACGCGCTGACCCTGAAGCCCGACCAGGCGTTCCTCGACGACCCCGACACCACCTACCCCGTGGTGCTGGACCCGCAGACGACCAGCGCCTCGCTGACCGGGTGGACGACGGTGTGGTCGACCTCGCCCTCCACGTCCTTCTGGAAGACCTCGCACTCGCTCGGCGTCGGCTACGACGCCTGGGTCGACAACAAGAAGGCGCGCTCGCTGTACCAGTTCGACACCCACACCCTGGGCGGCAGGAAGATCCTGTCGGCGACCTTCACGGCGCTGGAGGTGTGGTCGGCGAACTGCACGGCCAAGTCGGTGCAGTTGTGGCGCACCGGGTCGATCTCGTCGTCGACGAAATGGTCGGCGCAGCCGTCGTGGGCCGCGCAGGTGGACTCGGTCAGTGCCGCGAAGGGGTACTCGTCCTCCTGCCCGGGAGGAAACGTTTCCTTTGATGCCACCAGCGCGGTCAGTTACACGGCCGGCCAGTCCGCCTCGGCCACCACCCTGGGGTTGCGGGCGGCCGACGAGAACGACGAGATCGCGTGGAAGCAGTTCGCCTCCCCGTCGGACACCAAGCCCACCCTGTCGGTGACGTTCGTGTCCAAGCCGAGCGCCCCGACCGGGGTGAAGATGTCGAACCCGAACCTGGCATGCGCCGCGAGCCGCGGTACGGCGGCGGTGATCCGTGACACGACGCCCACGCTGGCGGCGGCGCCGAAGTCGGTGGACGGTTCGCAGTCGACGTTGCGCCCGAACTTCGAGGTGTACCGCTACGACGCGAGCGCCACCGATCCGTCGGCGGGCTCCGGAAGTCCCTCCGCGTACACGGCCTCCGGCACCGCCGGAACATGGACGACACCGGCCCTGACCAACGGGCAGACGTACTGGTTCCGCGCCCGCAGCCAGTACAAGTACTCCTTCGACGGCACGACCGGCTACATGTACTCGGCCTGGAGTCCCGGCTGTTGGTTCCGCGTCGACACCACGGCTCCCGTCCAGCCGGACGTGGACTCGACGACGTACCAGGAGTGCGCGAGCCCGGACAGCCCCGACGACTGCACGGCCTACGGAGGTGTCGGTGTCCCCGCGTCCTTCACCCTCAAGGCCAACGGCGCCTCGGACGTGGTGAAGTACACCTATCAGTTGAACGACGACCCGGTGCGGACCAAGACCTTCACCACCGCGACGAGCAGCTACACCGTCTCGCTCGTTCCCGACGTGCGCGACCTGAACACCCTCACCGTGCAGACCTGGGACTCGGCGGGGAACATCTCCTCGCAGAGCTACACCTACAACTTCAAGGTCTCTCCCGGCACGGGTCCGGTCTCGCAGTGGTCCATGGACGAGGGGACCGGTACGGCGGCGGCCGACGCGATCGGCGGCAGGACCGCGACCCTGGCCGGGTCCGCGACCTGGTCCGACCACGCCCGGCTCGGCAAGTCGGTGCAGGCCAACGGCACTTCCTCGTACGCGGCCACCGCCTCCTCCGTACTGGACACCACCAAGAGCTTCACCGCCTCCGCGTGGGTCCGGCTGACCGGCACCTCCCACAACGCCGTGGCCCTGTCCCAGGCGGGAACCAACGGATCGGCGTTCGCCCTCTACTACTCGACCTCCTACAACGCCTGGGTCTTCAACCGGTACGCCAGTGATGTCGCGGCACCGACGATCGTCCGCTCGATCTCGACCATGACCCCCGAAGTCGGCGTCTGGACCCATCTGATGGGCGTGTACAACGCGCAGGACCAGACCATCCAGCTCTTCGTCAACGGCGTTCCGCAGGGCGACCCCGTCGCCTACACCACCGCCTGGCAGTCCACCGGAGGACTGCAGATCGCCCGGGGCCAGTACGGCGGCTCGTTCTCCGACTACTTCCCCGGCCAGGTCGACGAGGTGGCCGTCTGGAACCGCACCCTCTTCGAGCAGGAGATCGCCGACCTCCAGGCCATGACCGACGCGACCAGCGGCCAGGCCCGGCCCGCGCCGGCCGGCGACTGGGCCATGGAGGAGACCTCGGGCACCAGTGCCGCCGACTCCTCCGGCTACGGCCACACCGCCACCGTCGGCTCGGGTGGCACCTGGACCACCGACACCGACGGCGGCAGGGGCAACGTCCTCTCTCTGGACGGGACTTCGACCGCCGACGCCACCGCCTCCGGCCCGATCGTGGACTCTCAGGGCGACTTCACCGTGGCCGCCTGGGCCAAGCTGGACGCGGCGGCGCTGTCCGACACCTCGGTGGCCCACCACATGCGGATCGTCACCCAGTCCGGTGGCGTACGCGACTCCTGGGGCCTGTGGTACGACCAGACCGCGGGCTCCACCCAGGGCATGTGGGTGTTCGGCCGCACGACCGCCGACACCACGAGCGGCGCCGTCGTGACGGTGCCCGCCAACATCGCCTCGGCCCAACTCGTCGACCCCGGCGAGTGGACCCTGCTGACCGGCGTCTACGACGGTGCCCACCACCAACTGCGCCTCTACGTCAACGGAGTCCGGCAAGGCGCCCAGGGAGACACCGACACCGACGACGACACCGGTGACGGCATCGTCTTCACCCAGCCCTGGCAGGCCACGGGCACGTTCAACATCGGCCGCGGACGCGTCAGTTCGGGCGCGTACAGCGACTACGCGCACAGCCTCGTGGACGACGTACGCGTGTGGACCGGCGAGATGTCGGACACCGCGATCCACCAGATGTACACCGACGAATTCCGCATCCCGCTGTGACGGCGGCGGCCCCTCTCACGGGCGAAGCGGCAGACCTTCAGCGGACTTTCACACGAACGGGGAGTGCAGTCATGGGTGGGCTACGCCGGACACGGCTGTGGGTCGTCACTCTCACCGCGGGCGCCCTGGTGGCCGCAGGGCTGGGCACAGCCCCGGCCGCCTGGGCGACCGAGCGGCACGGCCACCACACGGTGGACGTGCCAGAGGCCAGGAAGGGCACCGCCGTGCCCTTCCGGACCAGGACCCTCGCGAAGAAGGACCCTGCCCAGGCCGCTGCCGCCCGCACGGCCGCTCAGGTCGCGAAACCGGCCGTCTGGCCCACGGCCGCGACGGCCACGCTGCCCGTCGCGGCCGGGGCGAGCGCCGCCAGGACCGCATCGGTCGGACGGCTGCCGCTGAAGGTGAGCGCCCCGGCCAAGGGCGCGGCTCCGGCGAAGGTGACCGTCAAGGTGGCTGCTCACGGCACCGCGACCGCCCTCGGTGTCAACGGCACGGTGCTCTCCGTCGCCCGTGCCGACGGCCGCAAGGGCACCGGCAAGGCCCGGCTCACGCTGGACTACTCCGGCTTCGCGAACGCCTTCGGCGGTGACTACGCCTCCCGCCTCACCCTGGTCCGCCTGCCCGCCTGCGCCCTGACCACCCCGAAGCTGAAGAAGTGCCGGACGACGACACCGGTCGCCACCACGAACGACGTCGCACACCACACCCTGACCACCACGGCGACGGTCGGTTCTGCCACCTTGACCACGTTCGCCGCGACCGCCTCCGCCGCCAAGTCCGGCGCCGGTTCCTACCAGGCGACCTCGCTCAACCCCTCGGCGTCCTGGAACGCGGGCGGCTCCAGCGGTGACTTCACCTGGTCGTACCCGCTGTCGGTGCCCCCGTCCAACGGGGGCCCCGCGCCGAACCTCGCCATCACGTACGACTCGCAGAGCGTCGACGGCCGGCTGCCCTCGACCAACAACCAGCCGTCGTGGGTCGGCGAGGGCTTCGACCTCTCCACGTCCTACATCGAGCGCTCGTACGACTCCTGCGACGACGACGGCCAGTCCGGCAAGAACGACGAGTGCTGGGCGACCGACAACGCCACCCTCGTCCTCGGCGGCAAGTCCAGCCCGCTCATCAAGGACAAGACCTCCGGTACCTGGCACCCCAAGACCGACGACGGCGAACGGGTCGTCCGCTCCACCGGAGCCGTGAACGGCGACAACGACGGCGAGTTCTGGACCGTCACCACCCAGGACGGCACCCAGTACGTCTTCGGCAAGAACCGTCTCCCCGGCTGGGCCACCGGGGACGCGGTCACCAACTCCACCTGGACCGCCCCGGTCTTCGGCGACGACTCCGGCGAACCCGGCTACGACCAGGGCACCGCCCTCTCCGGCCGTGCGCTCACCCAGGCCTGGCGCTGGAACCTGGACTACGTCGTGGACCCGCACGGCAACGCGATGTCGTACTGGTACACCAAGGAGACCAACTACTACGCCAAGAGCGGCACCACCACCGCCAACGGCACGGTGTACGACCGCGGTGGCTACCTGAGCCGGATCGACTACGGCATCACCGCCTCCACGGTCTTCGGCACCGCCCCGGAGAAGGTCGCCTTCACCACCGCCGAACGCTGCCTCGTCACCAGCACCGAGACCTGCGCCTCGCCCACGTCGGCCACGGCCTCGCACTGGCCGGACGTGCCCTTCGACCAGATCTGCGCCTCCGGCAAGGTGTGCGACGCGACCGGACCGACGTTCTTCTCCCGCAAGCGACTCACGGGCGTCACCACCAGCGTCTGGGACGCGAGCCTGGCCACCCCGGCCTACCGGTCCGCCGACAGCTGGGCCCTGGACCAGTCCTTCCCCGACCCGGGTGACGGCACCTCGGCCGGCCTGTGGCTGAAGTCCATCACCCGCACCGGCAAGGACGGCGGTTCCGTCGCCATGCCGCCGGTCACCTTCGAGGGCATCCAGCTCTACAACCGCGTCGACACCACCCACGACGACATCGCCGCACTCGTCAAGTGGCGTGTCCGCAAGGTCACTTCGGAGACCGGCTCGGTCCTCACCGTCAACTACTCCGACCCGCAGTGCGTCGCCGGTACGACCATGCCGAGCGCTCCCGACTCCGACACCCTGCGCTGCTTCCCGACGTACTGGCAGCCGCCGTACACCACCGATCCCCAACTGGACTGGTTCCACAAGTACGTTGTCACGCAGGTGACGGAGTCGGACCCGACGGCCGGTGCTCCGCTGAAGGAGACCGACTACACGTACAACGGCTCCCCGGCCTGGCACTACGACAGTGACAACGTCACCTCCCCGGCCAAGCGCAAGACCTGGTCGCAGTGGCGCGGCTACGGCAGCGTCACCACGACCACGGGCGACGCGCAGTCGACCCGTACGAAGACGGTGGCGACGTACTTCCGTGGCATGGACGGCGACAAGCAGTCCGACGGCAGCACGCGCAGCGTCAAGGTCACGGACTCCACGGGGACCGCGGTCACCGACTCCGATCCGCTGGCCGGCAACGTCCGGGAGTCGATCGCCTACAACGGCTCCGCCGAGGTGTCCGGGACGATCACCGACCAGTGGATCCACCAGACCGGCACCGACGGCACCCGCGCCTCGGGCTACACCCGCGCCCACGCCGTCCACAACCGCACCGATCTGTCCTCCGGCGGCACCCGGAACACCACGGTCACCACGACCTACGACGACTCGACCGGCGCGGCCCTGACGGTCGACGACTCGGGCGACAGCGCGGTCACCGGCGACGAGCAGTGCACCCGCACCACCCTCGCGAGCAACACCACCGACTGGCTGATGGCCTTCCCCGTACGGGTCGAGACGGTCGACGTGGCCTGCGGTGCCACGACCCAGCGACCGGACGACGTGATCTCCGACGCCCGCACCCTCTACGACAGCCAGGCCTACGGCACCGCCCCGACCCTCGGCGACGAGACCTCCACCCAGCGCCTGTCCTCGTACTCCGGCGGCAGCCCGGTCTACCAGACGGTCTCCACCAGCCATTTCGACACCCAGGGCCGGGTCGACTCGGTCAAGGACACCAACGGGGCGACCGTCAGCACCACCAAGTACACGCCGACCACCGGCGGCCCCCTCACCAGCACGATCACCACCGACGCCAAGACGTACTCGACGACCACCGACTTCGACCCCGCCCGGGGTATCGCCACGTCCGTCGTCGACCCGAACAGCAAGCGCACCGAGTACACCTACGACGCCCTCGGCCGGGTGACGGCCCTGTGGCTGCCCAACCGGTCCAAGGCCGCGGGCCAGTCCGCGAGCCTCGTCTACACGTACACGATCTCCAAGACCGCGGCCTCGGCGGTCTCCACCGGCAAGCTCAACAACGACGGCACCACGTACGACACCACGTACGCGCTGTACGACGCGCTCCTGCGCCCCCGCCAGACCCAGACCCCGGCACCGGACGGCGGCCGGGTCGTCGCCGAGACGAAGTACGACAGCCGGGGCCTGGCCGTCGAGGCCGATGCCGACTACACCGACGCCACCGACGCGTCCGGCGCGCTGGTGAACATCACCTCGGCCGTCCCCGCCCAGACCCTGACCACCTACGACGGTGCCGGGCGCGCCACGGCCGCCGACTTCTACGCCAACGGTGCCAAGCGGTGGACGACGTCGACGTCGTACGGCGGCGACCGCACGACGGTCACCCCGCCGCAGGGCGGCATCGCCACCACGACCCTCACCGACACCCTCGGCCGCACCACCGAGACCCGGCAGTACGACAGCGGCAGCCCGTCCGGCCCGTACACGTCGATCAAGTACGCCTACGACGCGAAGAGCCGCCTGAAGTCGGTCGTCGACGACGACGGCAACACCTGGTCGTACGGCTACGACCTGCTGGGCCGCAAGACCAGCGCCACCGACCCGGACGCAGGTACGACCACCACCGCGTACAACGAACTCGACCAGGTCGCCTCCACCACGACTGCCGTCGGCACCTCCGACGAGAAGACCCTCAGCTACACCTACGACGCCCTCGGCCGCCGGACCGACATGTACGACGGCACCACCAAGGACGCCACCCACGAACTGGCCAAGTGGACGTACGACTCGATCCTGAAGGGGCTGCCCACCTCGGCGATCCGCTACGTCGGCGGCAGCGCGGGCAAGGCGTACATCAGCCAGGTCGGCACCTACGACTCCCTGTACCGGCCGACCCTGACCCGGGTCACGATCCCCTCGGTCACCGGCGAGGAGGCACTGGCGGGCTCGTACACGTCGACGATCGGCTACAACCTCGACGGCACCGTCCAGGTGACCTCGGACCCGGCCGCCGGCGGCCTGCCCAGTGAGTCCCTGGAGTACGGCTACAACAGCCTGAGCATGCCGACGACGCTGAACGGCGCCACCGGCTACGTACAGAAGACGGCGTACACCAAGCTCGGTGACATCGGACAGGTCACTCTCGGCGTCTCCTCGTCCGACACCGCCAAGTGGCTGCAGGTCACCAACACCTACGAGGACGGCACCCGCCGTCTGCAGCGCGAACTGGTCACGGACGACGCCCAGACCGCCCCCGTCCAGGACACCACCTACACGTACGACGACTACGGCAACCCGACCAAGACGGCCACCCATGCCGACGGCACCGACGACGTCCAGTGCTACCGCTACGACGGCCACGACCGCCTCACCCAGGCCTGGACCGCGACGGACGGCTGCGCCGCAGACGCGTCGACCGCCGTCCTGGGCGGCCCGGCACCGTACTGGCAGAGCTTCTCCTACGACGACCTCGGCAACCGCAAGACCCAGACCGACCACGCGACAACGGCCGGTGCCGCCGACACCACCACGTCGTTCGTCTACCCGCCGGCCGGTACGAGCCAGGCCCACACCCTCACCTCGTCGACCACGACCACCGGCAGCACGTCGACGACCGACTCCTACACCTACGACGCGTCCGGCAACACGCACACCCGCACCCTGAACGGCCAGACCCAGACCCTCGACTGGGACGCCGAGGGCCACCTCGCCAAGGCCACCGACGCCGACGGCACCTCCGTGTCGTACCTGTACGACGCCGACGGCAACCGGCTGCTCTCCCGCGACGACTCCGGCACGACCCTCTACCTGGGCGACACCGAGGTTCGCCTCGCCAAGGGCACGACCACGACCACCGGGACGCGGTACTACACGTGGGCGGGGCAGACCGTCGCCGTCCGCACCAGTGCGGGCAGCCTCCAGTGGCAGGTCACGGACGCCCACGACACGGCCGAGACAGCCGTCGACGCCACCACGCAGACGGTGACGCGCCGCCGCCTCGACCCCTTCGGCAACCCGCGAGGCACCCAGCCGACGTCGGCCGCGTGGCTCGGCGACAAGGGCTTCGTCGCGGGCATCCAGGACACGACAAGCGGCCTGACCCACCTCGGCGCCCGCGAATACGACCCGACGATCGGCCGCTTCGTCTCGGACGACCCCGTCCTGGAGCTGACCGACGCCCAGCAGATCGACGGCTACACCTACGCCGCCGACAACCCCCTCACCAGCAGCGACCCCAGCGGCCTCGAAATCGGCTCCCGGCCGAACTCCTGCCAGTACGACCTCGCCAACTGCGACGCCGCGACGCAGAAGGCGGTGGGCTACGACTCCGGCACCGGCACGGCCAGTGGGGGCACCAGCAGTGGCGGTGGCGGTGGCGGTGGTGGTGGGGGAGGCGGTGGCGGAAGCTCCCACCACAGCTGCGGCTGGTCGCTGTCCTGCTACGGCTCCAAGATCGTCCACAAGGCCTACCACGCCGTCCAGCAGCACCCGGTCATCGCGGCTGTAGTGGCCACGGCGGTTGTCGTGGGTGTGGTCGCCTGTGTCGTCGCGACGGCGGGCGGCTGCGGGGCGGTCCTGGTGGCGGGCGCCGAGGGCTTCACCGCGGGCGCGGAGATGGGCAGCCTCGGCGGAGCCGTGGTGGGTGCCTCGGCGGGCGTGATCGGCGAGGGCGGGGCTGTCATCGCCGGGGCAGCGGGCATCGCTGGGGCGGGTGCGGCGGCCGTGGCGGAGGGAACCGAGACAGCTTCCGCCGCCAAGGCAGCGACGAGTTCCGGGGCCAAGGCCGCGGACACCGCGGCGGAGGGGACCGCCGGCTCCGGTGTGGCGAGTGGCGCCGACCGTGCCGAAACGGCCGCACCTCGCAGCGGCGCCGCCCAGTGCACCCACAGTTTCCTGCCCGCCACCAAGGTCCTCATGGCCGACGGCCACGAGAAGAAGATCAAGGACATAAAGCAGGGCGACAAGGTCCTGGCCACCGACCCGCAGACGGGGAGGAACCAGTCACGCACTGTCGAAAAGCTGATCACTACCAAGCACGACAAGGACTTCGCCACCATCACGATCCGCGACGGCGCCAAGTCGTCGAAGCTCGTGGCGACGGTGACCCACCCGTTCTGGGTCGATTCCGCAAAGGACTGGATCAACGCCGGCCATCTCAAGCCCGGTATGACCCTGCACACGGCCTCGGGTGCGTCAGTCGCGATATCGGCTGTCACGATCTGGCACCGTCCACATCTCACGAACGATCTGACGGTTGCTGTCACGCATACGTACTACGTGGTGGCGGGGGCCACGCCGGTTCTGGTGCACAATTGCGGCACTGGCGACGACTTGATCCACGTGTACCGGGCTGCGCAGCGGGGAAATGGCGAAGATGAGCTTGCCAATGGACTCAACCCGAGCCGCCACGCTGGAGGAAATGGCTTGGCCTACGTGGGTTCGGAGGATGTCGTCATCAAGGGCTATGCCGACTATTCGGTCGGTACACATGAAGACTTCTACACCAAGTTCACCTTCAATCGCTCAGACTTCGAGAAGAATTTCGGTACAGGCCTCGATTATGAGGGCGGCCCTGGGAAGGAATGGGAGATACCTCATGCAAAGATTGAACTTTTCAATCAGCTGACGATAGGAAAGGAAAAGCTGTGGGCTCCATGGTAGAAGGGCGGGACATCCATGACCTTCCTGTGTCGGAGTGGGGTCAGATCGGCTCTGACCTCGTCGGGAGCGTCGTTGATGCGAGAATCCTGTGTGTCCATCCATTCGGGGTGGGTGTGGAGTTGACTGTGCAGGGTGCCTACGGTCACGTCAATCCTCCGCGTGTGACGGATGACCGTTTCACGATCGAAGAAACGACAAAGCATATAGGCGAAGTTCGGAGGGCTCTCGTGTTGGCTGCGGATCCAGGTCGGCAGCCCACTCTGTCGCTTCGTCCGTCTCAAATCCCGGCCACCTGACAAGGTTGTTGCGTGTCTTGGTGGGTGAGCTCGGTGTCGTGGAGCATGTGATTACCGGAGCTTTTTATGCGCTCGAATGCTCCAGATCGGCTGACGCGGGTCAGGCGGAGTTGGTGGCCAAGAACCTGTATGAAGCGGCCGATTATGTGGCTGTTTCAGGGCGACGGAATCTCTGACGAACTGGCGCAGTTGCGTGCATTCATTGAACGAGGGGTGGGCGAATGAACGACGTAGCTGCGGTCAATCGCGAGGGTGTGGAGGGGGTTCCCTCCATGGTTGTCAGGGCGATGGGGCGGGAGTGGTACCGGGAGCAGTTGGCCGGTATGGATCCGGTGCGGGGGACCCGGCCTGCGGGGGCTTCGGTGGAGTACGTCGGTGACGTGGCCGCTGTCGCAGCCGCGACCGGCAGTCCTGTGCTGGTGCTGGCATCCAACGGCCGCAGGATCGCGGCCCGCCTCGTGGACACGGCGATCGCTTCGGTGTTCGCCTGCCTCGGCTTCATGGCCGCGGCGGCGTCGAGTGACGGTGCCGCGCTGATCGTCCTCGTGCCCTTGGGGTTCGCGGCGGGCGGGTTGGTGTACTTCCTGCCGCTGGTGCACTGGTGGGGTACGACCGTCGGGAAGCGGATCTTCGGTCTGCGAGTGGTCCGGCTGTGGTCGGACGGAACCCTTCCGCCGTCCTGGAAGGACACCTTCGTCAGGGAGTTCGACCGCGCGGCCTTCATGTGCATCCCCGGGCTGAACCTGCTGGTCGGTGCGATCCTGCTCGCCCAGATGGCCAAGGACCGGGGAACCTACCACCAGAGCAAGTACGACCGCGCGGCGCGCACCGTTGTGGTGAGGTGGCCGGCGGTGGAGAGGAATCAGGGCTAGTCAGGCTTCGGGGGCTTCTCTGGCGGAGGCCTCCCGCTGGGTGGGGCCTGCCCGGCCCGGATCTTGCCGGACAGGCCCTTGGTCCTGGGAGGGTTCAGCGCTTCAGCGTGAACGTGAAGTCGCCGGAGAGTTTGCCGCTCAGCCGGACCGCCGAGACGATGTTGCCCTCCTTGATCAGCCTCTCGACCTCGGCTCGCGACAGACCGCAGCCTTCTGCGATCAGCCGTACCGGCCGGACCGGGATCCGCGCTGCGAAGCGGACCGATACATCGATCGCATCGGTCATCTCGCGGTCCAGGTGATGGTGATCCGGTCCGCCGGTGTCGAGGCGCCAGGCGTTGTCCCAGTCGAGGGCGATGCGATTGCGGCGCCGTACGACCGGATCCTGGAGCAACTCGGCTGCCAGGCCAGGGTCGTTGTCGTGCAGTCGGTCCAGTAGCTCGGGGTGTATGGAGCGTACGTTCAGGCGCTCCAGGACCGTGAGTTTCGTGGTCTCCCCGCAGGTTGTGCAGAGCGCGAGGAGCCAGACGTCGAGGAGCTTGTGGTTGGCGTTGACGCGGAATTTGCCGCTTGTCCGGAAGGTGTCGGACGCGCACGCGTGGCAACGGCGGCGAACGAGCGGCAGGCAGGTGGGCATGACAACCCAGTTTTCGAGCACAGAAGTACACCGGTTTCAGGGTGAGAAGTCCGCAGCAAAAAGCAGCACGGCGCACATGCCTGGATGTGCGACGCGCGACAGATCAGCACTCGGGGGGTCTCACACGGTGTACAACGGGACGTCCTTGCCTAGACGACTCTGGTCCGGCAGCATGGTAATGGCGCACGGCGGCGCCGCTCCACTGGTTTTTGATCGCTTCGCGGGCGGTGTGGTCGGCGCTGGAGAAGAATCAGGGCCGGTCAGTCACCGTCACCGTTGAAGCCGTCCGACTCCGCATCGGTGCTGTCTCCGCTGTCCTCTCGGCCGGAGGCCTCCCGTGCCGCGTGTTCCAGTCGGCTCCGGTGGCCCTCCCACCATGCTCCGTCGCCCGGTGGCATGTTGTCGTTGACCTGCATCAGGCCGACGGCCCCGTCGATCAACTCTCGCACGATGTCGGCGTGGCCGGCATGCCGTTGGGTTTCGGAGATCATGTGCACCAGGATGTGGTGCAGTGTCACCTCTCGGTGTTCCTCCGGCCACCACGGGACGTGACCGATCGCGTCGAGTGCCAGCGTCGCGATCGTGCCGTTGGAGTGTTCCCACGCTCGGCGATACAGCCCAACGATCTCCTCGCGCGACTCTTCGGCAGTGGCCCACATGTCCGAGTTGGGCTCTGCGTCCTCCGTGTACCACCAGGGCGGCGGCTCCTCGTCGAAGAACGGCCGTCCGAACGTGTCGCCGAAGTACCCCAGTTCCACACTGGCGACATGTTTGACCAACCCCAAGAGGTTCGTGCCCGTGGGGGTCAGCGGGCGGCGGATGTCATATTCCGAGAGCCCGTCGAGCTTCCACAACAGCGTTTCACGTCCGCCTTGCAGGTAACGGAGAAGGTCCGCTTTCGGATTCGGTTCGATCATGCCGGGCAGTCTTCCACCCACCACTGACAGCCCAGCAATGACAGTCGGGCTTTACGAAATCCTGCCCATGGACGCGCACCACTCCCTGCGCCACAGGTGACACTCGCCATCAGGTGTGATGCGGACCCGCGCGCCGAGCAGCGGCAACGAGCCTTGCACGTTGAGGCGTTCGCGGATGCGGTCCAGGGCGTGCCACAGGCGTTGCGGGCCGGCCTCGTGCACCTCCGGAGGGGCCGTTCCTTCGGCCGAGGCGCGTGCCCATGAACCGTCCGGGTGTGCCAAGTAGGCGGTTCTCGTCCGGTCGTTGGTCTCGTAGGCGAGTTCGACGCCAGGTGTCGTGACCTCCAGCATCGAGCGGAGTTCCCGCGCGTTCGCCACGTCCAGTACCGGATAGCGGCCCGTGGTCGTCGTCTCCCCCTGCGATGCGCGGGCGTGGGTGAACAACTCGGTGAGCGGAGGCGGGTAGTTGTCCCCGGAGCGCGTGAGCATGAAGCCGGCGGTGTCGTGTTCCACCCTGCCCAGCACATCGCCGTTCGGTTGCTTCCAGCCCGTGATGACGAGAGACGTCCGCGCGAGCGTCGTCGCGATAGGGCCGCCCGGTGCCAGAGCGGCCAGCACCGGGCGGAGTCCCGGGCCCGTGGGCAGTCCGACCGTTGCGACGATCCGGTCGTACGTGCCCGGTACGCGTTCCGTCGCGTCCCCGGTGATGAACTTGGGGTGCAGGCCCAGGGCGGCCAGGCGGGAGGCCGCCGCTGTGGTCAGGTAGGCGTCCACGTCCAGGCTCGTCACGTAGCGCTCTCCGATACGGCAACACGCGTACGCCGCCAGGCCACCGGCTCCGGTGCCCAGGTCCAGGAGCGACAGTCCCGTTCCGAGTCGTCCGTGCCGGAGCATCCGGACGACCAGGCTCGGCTGCGTCGCGGATGATGTGGGCAGCCCTTCGGGACGGTCGCCGGGCATCGCGTGGTCGGCGTGCAGACCGCCGACCCTGGTGACCAACGACCGGTCCGCGTACGCCACTTCAGCCCACGCGTCCTCGTTGCTCCCGCCCTCCCGGAGAACCCACCCGCCCGAACCGTCGGACTCCCACCAGCGCGGGACCAGTTCGTGCCGGGGGACGGCCGCCACCAACGGGCGCCACCGGGAGTCCGGGTCGGTCACCTGGTCGGCGAGTGCGCCGGCCCTCTTCTCCCAGTTCACGACGGAGTTCACGACCGCGTTCACGACTGCTCCCCGTGCTCGGCGGCAAGGTGCCGCGCACGCAGCACGCGGCAGTCGGTCACCTTGCTCGCGTCCCATTCCGTTCTGGCGACGGCTTCCGTCTGGTCGAGTTCCTGGCAGACCGGGCAACCAACGGGCTTGGTGGGCGTGTTGGGGTCGGTGTCGGTGTTGTGGGTCATGCCACCTCACCTCTGCTCCTCGCGTTCTCGCGCGCTGTTCTGGCGCTGAGGCGTTCGGCGGGTGTGGCCAGGCGGACGTGCTCCGGAACCGCGTCCCACTCCGTTCCGCCGCAGACCGGACGCAGGGACCAGTACGGGCCGGTCGTACCCCGGAACTCCCCGACTCGGCCTTCACGACTGGTGTCCACGACGAGCGTGCCGGGCGTCGGTACGTACACGATCACTCCTCTCCGTAGTCGCTCCACTACTAAGGTGTTTCAGCGTGGCCCACGGGCGGGAACCCTTCAACTTGTCAGGCGAGCACGAAAGGTTGATGAAAGAACTTTGAACCGCAAGGAGTTGGACCCGGACAGTTCGCCCCAGGCAGCCTTCGGGGCGCGCTTACGCACTGCACGGGAAGAGCGTGGCTGGACGCAGGAAGAGCTGGCAGAGCGGATGGGGTACTCCAGCACGCATCTCTCGTCGGTCGAAACCGGCCGCAAACTTCCAACCTTGCGCCTCGCGCGTAGTGCGGATTCGGTGTTCGGGACGGGCGACGTGTTCGAGCGCGCGTTTCGAAAGGTGCGGAACGCGGGGCTGTTGGAAGGGTTCCCGCAGTTCGTCGACCACGAGGCGCAGGCTGCGGAGATCCGGCTGTACGAGGTGGGTGTTGTCCCCGGTCTGCTTCAGACGCCGGAGTACGCGGCGGTCCTGGCGCAGAGTGACGTGCGGCGGGGCGCGATCACGAGCAAGCAGGCGGACGAACGCGTCGCGCTCGTCGCGGAACGGCAGGCCACGCTTCTGCGGACACCCCCGCCGATGGTCTTCGTGGTGCTGGACGAAGGCTGCATCCGGCGACCGATTGGCGAACCCGCCGTCATGGGCGCTCAGTTGGCGCGGCTGGTCGAGTTCGCCGAGCTGCCGAACACCGTCCTCCAGGTTGCCCCGTTCGAGATGGGGGCCAGGCGTCCATTCAGCTTGCCGCTCTACATCGTGACTCTGCCTGACCGGTCGCTCGTGTCCTATGCAGAGTCCGCCCATCGGGGCCATCTCGAACGCGAAAGCACGTTCGTACTGCCCCTGTTGACGGCCTACCATCAGCTACAGGCTGAAGCGCTTTCTCAGGCAGCTTCTGTGGCCATGATCGAGCAGTTACGAAAGGGCACCCCGTGACGACCGAATCCCCGCGTTGGTTCACGTCCTCGTACAGCGAAAACGGCGGCGCTTGCGTAGCGGTCGCCGCAAACCTCGCCGCCACTCGCGGCGTGGTCCCCGTCCGTGACTCCAAGGACCCGAGCGGACCGGTCCTCGGCCTCCCCGCCGACGCGTTCTCCTCCTTCGTCGAGGGCGTCAAGGCCGGAGAGTTCGGCTCCGTCTGACCGACCGGCTCCGTAGACACCGCCCAGCGGCGGAAGCTCCGCAGGGCGGTGTCGTCACGTCGGCTGTGTTCCGCTGTGGGCCCCGGCCGTGGGACGGGGCGGCTCGTCGTCCGGTCGGCGTCCTTCCAGCAGGGCCTGGCCGAGCGGGGTCAGCGTGTGCCACACGGTGTTCTTCACCCGCTGGCTGATGATCAGGTTCGCGTCCCGCATGGTCGCGGTGTGTTCGCTCGCCGAGGCGGTCGAGATGCTCAGCCGCCGGGCGAGCTCCCCTCCTGTGGTGCCGTCGGACGCCGCGATCTCCTCCAGGAGCGCCGCGCGAGTACGTCCTAAGAGGCGTCCCAGAGCGGCCGGCCGCGGTGTCCCGGAGTCGTCCGTGAGCAGTTGGAGGCTCCGGTTGGCGGGGTACACCAGGACCGGGTTCAGGTCACCGTCCCGGAGCGTGATGGGGCGGCCCCAGCAGAAGTACGAGGGGATCAGGAGCAGTCCCCGGCCGTTCAGGACCAGATCCTGACGTACCGGGTAGTCCACCCTGAGCACCGGCGGCTCCCAGCGGGCCAGCGGATGGATGCTGCCCAGCAGCCGTTCGACGCCGCCGTCCAGGAGGTCGCGCGCCCGCAGGGCCCGTTCGCCCTCGATCACCGTGCGGATGCGGTGCCATGGGCGGCCGAGTACCCGCTGGTGGTAGCGGCGTACGGCGCTGCCGAGCCCGCGCATCGTCTCCGGCTCGCCCTGGGCCAGCCGACGTATCCATGGGGTTGCCTGGCGCCGGGCGGGCAGCAGGGCAAGTTCGCTGCGCAGCCGGGTGCGGTCGACGCTCGTGATGGCGTCGACGGCGGACTCCAGGGTGGTGCCCGCGCCCGGCGTCAGGAAGTCGGGCGAGTAGCCACGCGGTGGCGCGAGCCGGCGCAGCAGGGAGATCGACGGGTCGAGCGGGTCGGGGACCGTGGCCCGCCAGGGCCCGAACACGATGTGGTCCGGTGAGCCGCCGAGCGCGTGCAGGCTCAGCAGCATCTCCCAGGCCGGATCCGGCGCCGGGGCGAGGCGGACCCGCCCCAGATCCTCAGCAGAGAAGTAGATGTTCAGCACAGGCAGAGCCCCCCGAGGCGACTGGTTGTGCAGTAAGAGTGCGGAGCGGGTGCGAACAGTTGCACCGTCGCGTTCACAAGGGTCCCGTGAGCCCGGTCTTTCGGCTGAGACCGAAAGTGAATGCGCCCCGAGAGCCCCCCGGACAGCCTGAAGGCGACCGAAGACGTACGGGCAGGGGGGAGACCTGGTGCGTGGATTTGCCGCGCTGTCACTGATGCCACTGCTGTTGCTCGCGACGCTCACCGCCTGTGGACCGGGTGACGCGACCGAGCCGCCCGAGCCCGCAGCCTCTGACGCGGTGCTCCCGCGGCAGGCGACCACCGGTGAGCTGGTGACGCTGAGTCTGGCCGAGGACATCCTGGAGCGGCGTTGCATGGCCCGCGCCGGGTTCCACCTGCCGACGGCACCCGAGCCGGCCCGGACCGGTACCGAGCCGCCACCGATGGCGCTCGTCCTCGCCGACGTGCCGTGGGCCCGCGAGCACGGCTACGGCTCCCGCGTCCGTACTCCCGGGGAGATCGCCCGACTGCGGGCGAACGACCCGGTCGGGGACTACCTGCGTGCACTGACGCCGCCTCGGCGCGCCGAGGCACTGCGCGCCTGGCAGGGCGGCGGCGTGGACACCGTCGAGGTCACCCTGCCGGGCGGCGCCACGACGGGGCGCAGCACCCGGGGGTGCACCAGCGAGGCTCGCGGCGAGTTGTACGGCGACTTCCGCACCTGGTTCGGCGCGGACGCCGTGGACCGCGATGTCACGGCGCTGGCTATGAGCCGGACGCAGACGGACCCCGCGTACACGAAGGCGCTGCGCCGCTGGTCGGACTGTGTGGCCGGGCGCGGACTGCCCCACGAGTCGCCGGGGGCCCTGCGGGCCGCGCTGGGCGACTCGGCGCCCGTCGCCAAGGAGGTCGAGTACGCCGTCGCGGAGGCATCCTGCGCCGTCGGCTCCGGCCTGGCGGCGGTCGCAGGGGACGTCGAGGAACGGCATCTCGCCGAGGTGCGCGAGCGGTATCGCGCCGATGTGACCAACGCCCGGCGGATGCGGCTCGCCGCACTGCCGAAGGCGGAGCGGATCGTCCGCGACGAGGACGCGTCGCGGCACAACACCCAGAAGAACAACACCCAGAAGAGAGGCACGACATGAAGCGGTACGTACGAAGCATTCTGGCGACGGCGGCGGTGATCGGGCTGGTCGCCGGAGCGGCTCCCGCCATGGCCGCCACGGACGCGGGCCCGTCGACGGCGGCCAGTGCCCCGACCCCGGTACGGCCCGGCGCCGACCTCAGCGCGCTGGCCGCGGCCGACAGCGCCGACGGCTACCTCTACGCATGGGACCTGCCCAACTTCCAGGGGGACTGGTGCAATTGGGACCGGGACGACGAGTGGTGGGGAGACGCGTGCGGCGGCTTCAACGACCGCGCCACGTCCCTGTGGAACAACGGGTTCCCCGGCAACTTCAGCGAGGTCGCGCTGCGCCGGGACGTGAGCCCGAGCACCAACCAGTCGTCGTTCTGCATCGAGGCGGGCAACTACTACGCCGATCTGTCGCTGGGCTACGAGAGATTCCTCGACGGCGGCTGGGCGGACAACGCGATCAGCGGACACCGGTGGTTCACCGACGACGCGGACTACATCCACGACCCGCACTACGCCTGCTGACCGGAGCGAGGAACCATGACCTACATCCTCAACGAGCGCCACACCTGGGGGCCGTACGCCCCCTGGTACCTGAGAGCGCACGCATCCGCACCCCCCGAGCCCAACACGAATCCGGAGAACAAGTGGCTCGGGCACATGGGCGTGTTCCTGCACTACCTCGGCTCCGGCAGCACCAGCAACCTGCTCACGGAGGAGGACTGCCGCCAGGCGGTCGCCGATGTCTACACGGACCACAAGCTCGGCGACGAGTACAACGGAGACATCGCCTACAACTTCCTCGTCTGCCCGCACGGCCACATCTACGAGGGGCGCGGATTCCAACGCGGCGAGGCGAACGCCGGTGAAGCCGGCAGCATCGACGGCGTGGGGCGCAACGAGGGTTTCTACTCGATCCTTGGCATGATCCGCTCCGCGGACGTCGCGGGCGAGCCCATGCTGCGAGCGATCAGGGACCTGATCTTCTATCTGCGTCACCACGCCACCCCGCGGACCGGGAACAGGATCTTCCCGCACTCTTACGGCTACGACACGGACTGCCCCGGCGAACTGCACATGTACGCGCGGCCCGGATCGGTGGTCGACCCGTCCGCGCCGTGGCGGGCGCTCCCCGACATCTACGTGTCCCGGACGCAGAGGTGGGTGAACAAGACCTACGAGACGGCACCCGGGTACGTGGCCTGCGCCGAAACCGGCTACACCGGCTGGAACACTGTCCTCGCCCTCACCCAGGGACTTCAGCACGAACTCGGCATATCTCCCACCGTCCAGACGTTCGGCCCCGGCACCTTCAGCGCCGTGAAGAACCGTGCGCTGCTGCCGGATTCGGAGCCGAACCAGAATCTCCTGCGCCTGTACAACGGGGCGTTGTGGTGCAAGGGCTACTGGGCCTCCCCCTTCCTGGTCGGATGGGGCACGGACTCCCAGACGTCCCTTCAGCAGCTCTACGGCGACATGGGCCTGGACTACGGGAACGTCGGGCAGCGCGTGGCCATGTGGCCGCACGTGCTGAAGTCCCTGCTGCGCATGGACCAGTTCCGCCTCGTGCCAGGCGGCGACCCCCACGTCCGGGCGATCCAGCAGCGGCTCAACTCCCGCTATGTCGCGGGCATCGGCATTCCCGCGATGAGTCTGGTGCCCTGCGACGGGATCTACTCCCGCGATGTCCAGCAGGGGCTCATGATGGCCATCCAGTACGAGATCGGGATCGCCCTGGGCTCGATCAACGGATACTTCGGGCCCGGGACACAGGCCGCCCTCAAGGGAAGGGGATCGGCGGCTCTCACGGGCGACCTGCGGTACCTCTTCCGTGCCGCGTGCTACTTCAACTCACCGACGTACACGGCGAACGGCCAGGCGCGCTACCTGGCGGCGGACATCGGCACCGATGCCCAGACCGGCACGCACCTGGGCTGGCTCCAGTCCTTCCAGAGGTTCTCGCAGATTCCCGTCACGGGCCACAACGACTACACGACGTGGGCGCAGCTCCTCGTGTCGTCCGGGGACACCTCCCGCGACGCCACCGGCTGCGACTGCATCACGGAGATCACCGCGCAGCGGGGGCAGTTGCTCAAGGCCAACGGCTACTCGATCGTCGGGCGCTATCTGGACGAGCACCTCGCCCCGGGTGACGACGGCTACCTCGGCAAGGCACTCAAGCCGGGCGAGCCGCAGACCATTCTGAACGCCGGGCTGAGGTTCTTCCCGATCTTCCAGTACAACGGCACGGAACTCGGCAACTTCACCTACGACAAGGGCTACGACCAGGGCAAGAAGGCCCACCAGAAGGCCGTGCAGCACGGGATCGGTACCGGCACCTGCATCTACTTCGGGGTCGACTACGACGCCACCGACGAGGAGATCACCAGCCACGTGGTGCCGTACTTCAACGGCGTCAGGGCCGGGCTCACCGAGCTGGGCGGCCGCTACACGTTCGGCGTCTACGGGTCCCGCAACGTGTGCGTCCGGGTGTCGAAGGACGCCGGGGCCCGCTGGTCGTTCGTCTCCGGGATGTCCTGGGGATTCTCCGGGAACCTCGGCTTCCCGCTGCCGGAGAACTGGTCGTTCAACCAGATCCACGAGTACGAGTTCCAGGCGGGCTGGGGCCTGGACCACAACATCTGGCGCGACGGCAGCGATCCCGGTGTGTCCGCCGTCGGCCAGGGCGAATGAGGAGGAAGCCGATGATCTCCAGACGCGGTCTGCTGCGTGTCGCCGCCGGCACCGGTGTGCTCGCCGTGGTGTCGGGCACGTCGATCACCTCCGCCTCGGCCGTCGAGCCGTCCACCGGGCAGTGGTCCGGCGAGGTGTCCGCCAACGGCTGGCGGATCGACCCCGCCTCCGTCACGGTCCACCACATCCAGGGGTCCGCCGCCTCCCTCGGGCTGCGGCGCGGTGACGCCGGGGCGGTGCTGCTGCACGTCGCGCGCCGATGGCACTACGAGATCGCCGCGCTCGACACGGGCGAGGGCGGTGGTGTCACCGGCCACACAGCACGGCGCACGGTGGGGGCCGACTTCGAGTCGAACCACCTCTCCGGGACCGCTGTCGCTCTTCACCCCACCGCCTATCCGCTCAACGGAAGCGAGGGACTCTGGCCGTATCAGGAGACGATCGTGCGGGACATCCTCGCGGACTGCGACGGCACGGTCGTCTGGGGCGGCGACCTGACCCCGGTGAAGGTCTCGCACTTCCACATCGCCGCCCGCCCCGGCGACAGGGCCCTGGCGCGTGTCGCGGCCCGGCTGGAACCCGGCCGGTCCGATGCGCCCCGGGCCCAGACAGCGGGCACGGTCGCCGACCCGGCCGCCCCGTCCCGCAGAACCATGGCACGCCGCCTGCAACGGGCTCAGGGCGACTGAGCCGGAGAGGAAGGAGAGCGGGAGCCAGGGCCTCGACCGGCCCGTGGCTCCGGCTTGTTGCTCAGGGAACCGGCGTCGTGGCCTCCCGCGGGGTCCGCGAGGAGGCGCTCGTAAACGGCGTCCGGCGGCGGACGGACCTCCGCCCGGGGATCGTGGGTCCGGTCGGGCCCGTTCGCGACGGCAGCCCGTACCTCGGGCGAGGGGTCGCCCGCGAGCCGGGCCCGCTGTTCGGGTTCCGCCTGGCCGCTCATCGCGAACATGGCTCGTGCCCGCGGGAGCGGGTGGGCGAGGATCGTCGCCACGGCCGACTCGGGGAGCCCCGGCCGACGGGCGGGCCGTGGCTCCCGTCGTCGAAGGCGACCATGTCTCAGTTTCCCCGAACGCTCGTTCTGTGCGCAGTCGCTTCGGACACCTTGTACGCCGCTGACCCGCCGCGCCGCTACTCGGCGTCGAGATCGAGTTGATGATCCGCCCAGACATACGTCTCGGGGAGCAACTCGGTGACCGGGACCGCTCGGAGGGCGTCCGCCTTGCCGACGATGACCCTGAGCGTCGGGAAGTAGTCCAGGAGGACCTGGCGGCATCGGCCGCACGGCGGGACGACCCCCCGCTCGCGGTCGCCCACCGCGACGATCGTGTCCAGGTCGTACGCGCCCTGGGCCGCCGCCGTACCGATGACCACCAGTTCCGCGCAGGGGCCTCCGGTGAAGTGGTAGGCGTTCACCGCCGTGACGATCCGGCCGTCCCGGGCGCGGGCCGCTGCCGCCATGGTGTGGTTGTCGCCCCGGCACCGCGTGCGGGCGATGTGCGCCGCGGCCTCGATGAGTTCGTGGTCCACGGGGTGGGGGTGCGTGGTCATCGTCTCCGCTTCTCCTTCTCCGTGGCTACGGCGGCCGACGATCACGAGTGTCGTCGCCGCCAGGATGCCCCACAGAGCTGTCGAACCGTCCGCCCGCTCATACCGTAGTGCTAAGGCAGCTGCGCACCCTGGCCCACGGCGGCCCGCACACCACAGGCGAGACGGCCCACGCCGAGCGGCCCGGTCACTGATCCGGTGAGTCGCTGACTTCCGCCGTGTCCGCTGTAGCCGCCGTCTCCGTCGTACGTCCGTCCTGCGCGCCCTCTTCCTCCGCGCGCTTCTCCTGCAGCTTGCGCACCAGCTCCCGTTTCTGGGCCTGCGGGTCCGTGCCGCCGCCCACCTGCTTGCCCCGGCCGCCGCCTCGCAGGGCGCTGCGGCCCAGGTTGCTGCGGGTGCCGCCGACTCCGAGCATGTTTCCGCCGCCTCGTGCCATCGCACATCTCCTTCTGCTGCAGATGAATGACGATACGTATCGTCTCGCCAAGTCGGACTCTCTCACCTTCCGCGAGACGCTCCGTCTTGTCAACCTGATAAATTGCCGACATGGTCCAGAAGTCCACCCCCGCCAAGCCCGCCCCCGACTCCACCCGCCGCAGCGAGAAGTCCCGCCGCGCCATCTACGAAGCCGCCCTCGCCCTCATCGGCGAGGTCGGGTACCAGAAGACGACCATCGAGGGCATCGCCGCCCGGGCCGGAGTCGGGAAGCAGACCATCTACCGGTGGTGGTCCTCCAAGGGGGACGTCCTCATGGAGGCCTTCGTGGATCTGAGCGAGCAGGCCGCCGAGGCCGCCGCGCCCGGCCAGGCGTACGTCATCCCCGACACCGGCGACCTGGCCGCCGACCTCAAGGCCGTCCTGCGCCTCACGGTCGACCAGCTGCTCGACCCCGTGTTCGCGGTCCCCTCCCGAGGCCTGGCCGCCGAGGGGCTCGTCAACGAGGAACTCGGCCGCAGATACGTCGCCAAGCTGCTCGAACCGTCCCTCCAGCTCTACGTCGACCGGCTGCGCGCCGCCCAGGAAGCCGGGCAGGTGCGCGCCGACATCGACCCCCGTATCGCCCTGGAACTCTTCGTCTCCCCGCTCGCCCAGCGCTGGCTCCAGTACACCGGGCCGATCTCGTACGAGTACACGGACTCCCTCGTCGACTACGCCCTCCACGGGATCGCCTCGCCCAGTGCCAAGTAGGCCCAGGATGGCCGAAAACGGCAGGTGTCAAATCCTGCTAATCAACCGGAAAACGGCCGATCCCACCTCCCGTACGCCTCGTCCCACCTACCCCGGATGTCGGCTCCGGCCTCCCGCAGCGCAGGATGGTGGGACCATGGAGCAGGCTGTCCGCACAACAGCGAGGCGAGGCGATACATGAGCGCGGAGTTCGGCGGTCGTACGACGGGCCGGCAGGGCAGGATCTCCCAGTGGCTGCGTGGCCGCCGAGCGGATGCCCACGAGGCCGCCGCCGGCGCCGAGCGCGGGCGCCGTGAGGAACTGCTGCTCGCCGCCGCCCGTGCGGGACTGCCCCTCGCGCCCGCCGCGCACCCCTCCGCCTACCGGTGTTCGTGCGACCGCGTCGGCTGTCCCACGCCCGCCCGGCACCCGATCTCCTTCGCCTGGCAGACGCAGTCCACCACCGACCGCGCCCAGATCGAGCGATGGGCCAGGCATCAGCCGCAGGCCAACTTCATCACCGCGACCGGCATAGTCCACGACGTGCTCGACGTGCCCCTCGAAGCGGGGCGCGAGGCGCTGGAGCGGCTCCTCGGGGCCGGTATCGAGGTCGGGCCCGTCGCCGAGAGCGACGACGGTCGGCTGCTGTTCTTCACGCTCACCCGTGGCACCCCGGACGACGAGGACGAGTGGTGGCCCTGCGAGTTGGACTGCCACCCCGAGACCGCGGACGAGCATCCGGGCCTGCGCTGGCACTGCCGGGGCTCCTATGTCCTCGTACCGCCCGCCCGGTTGCCCGGTGACCAGGGCGTGTACTGGGTACGCGGACCGGAGTTCGCCCTCCCCGACCCGCTGAGCCTCCTCGAAGTCCTCACCGACGCCTGCGCCCGGTACGCCGGCGAGGAGCCCGACCACGACCACGCCGCCACGGCCTGGCCCTCCCGAGGCTGAACCCCCGCCACAACAGCCGGAGTTACTCTCCCTGCGCCGCCGTCAGACCCTGGATGCGGCTCAGGAACTCCACACCCTGGCCCGCGGCACCCTTGCCCGGGTCGAGGACCGCCTGGTTCGAGACGAACTCCAGGGTCAGCGACTGCTTGATCTCACCCGTCGTCAGCGCCAGCACACTGTCGCTCGGCTCCGGGATCGACGTACCCAGCGCAGCCGTCTGCTTCTCGTAGTGGTGCGTGGCGAAGAAGACCAGCGCGCCACCGTCCGCCGTCCGCAGACCCAGCGGGGCGAAGTCGTCCTTGCCGAGCGGCTCGTCGATGTACTGCGTGACGAGCCCGGGCTTGATGGCGCTCTTCTTGCGCTGCTCCACCCAGCCGCTCGTGTGCACCCCGGGCGCGAAGACGTCGCCGGTGCCGTCCTTCAGATAGGTCGCGTAGTCCGCGCTCAAGTCCTTGGGCGCGACGGCCAGTTCGGCCGAGTTCGCCGTCACCGGCTCCGCGAGACCGTCCTTGTCCGTCTTGAACGCCGGTACGTCGTCCGGGGCGACCAGCGTCAGATACGCCACCGCCCACGGCTCGGCCACGTTGCTGCGCGTGAACACCAGCAGCCAGCGCGAGTCGTTGCCCTTGTTGGCGTCGGCGTCCGCGACGAACCAGCGCGGCCAGCCCGCCTTCTTCGGGATCGCGAACCTGGTGTCCGTGAACTCCAGCGGTACGTGCGACGGGTTGCCGGCCGGGCTGTTCTCGCGCCCCGCGTTCAGCCGCGCTGCGTCGATCGCGCCGAGGGCGCCGGTGACGTAGTCGGCGTCCAGGGAACGGTCGTTCGCCTTGTCCGCCTTGTTGTACGCGGCCGTGAAGTCCTTCAGCGCCTCGGCCGCCTCCGCCCGGGTCGCCGCCGGGACCACCTCGCGCTCGCCGTGCACCACGACACAGCCGCTCGCGGCCAGCGACAACACGGTCACCGAGGCCGCTACAAGGGCACTCCGGTCAAGACGACGTCGTGGTGTCCGAGGACTTCGAGGCGTCCGAAGAGTCCGAGGGCTGCGCCCCCTGCTCAACCTGCTCATCAGCTGGCTTCACCTTCCCCTTCCCGGAGGCGAACCCTACCGGGGCGAGGAACAGCGCGAGCGTCGGGATCAGGTACAGCGCCCACACCGTGACCTGGAGGACGGTCGGGTCGGGCTGGAAGTTGAGGACGCCCTTGAGGAGCGTGCCGTACCAGCTGTCCGGCGGGATCGTGTCGCTGATGTCGAACGCCTTGTTGTTCAGGCCCGGCAGCCAGTCGGCCTCCTGGAGGTCGTGGAAGCCGTACGCCAGGACGCCCGCCGCGACCACGACCAGCATGCCGCCGGTCCACGTGAAGAACTTCGACAGGTTGATGCGCAGGGCGCCCCGGTAGAAGAGGTAGCCGAGCACGACCGCCGACGCGATGCCCAACAGCACGCCGATCAGGGGCCCTTCGGTGCCGTCGCTGGACGCCCGCACCGACGCCCACACGAACAGCGCGGTCTCCAGGCCCTCCCGGCCCACCGCCAGGAACGCGGTCGCGACCAGCGCGCCCGTGCCCATCTGGAGCGCCGCGTCCAGCTTTCCGTGCAGGTCCGCCTTGAGATGCCGGGCCGTACGCCGCATCCAGAAGACCATCCACGTCACCAGGCACACGGCGACGATCGACAGCGAGCCGCCGAGCGCCTCCTGCGCCTCGAACGTCAGCTCCTGGGAACCGAATTCGAGCGCGCAGCCGAAGGCGAGGGCCAGCGTGATGGCGACCCCGATGCCGATCCAGATCGGCTTCAGGGCGTCCCGGCGGTCCGTCTTCACCAGATAGGCGATGAGGATGCAGACGACGAGACTGGCTTCCAGCCCCTCGCGCAGACCGATCAGATAGTTCGCGAACACGGGCTAGGCCCCCTCAGTGAACAGTGCGCGGCCCCACCAGTCGTCCTTGTCCCGGACGCCCGGAGGGATCGCGAAGACCGCCGAACCCACGTGCTGGATGTACTCGTTGAGCGCGTCGGTCGCGAGATTGCGCTGCACGGGGATGAACCCCTTGCGGACGTCCCGCTGGTACGCGAGGAAGAACAGGCCCGCCTCAAGGCGGCCGAGACCGTCCGTGCCGTCCGTGAAGGAGTAGCCGCGGCGCAGCAGGGTCGCCCCGTGGTTGGAGTCGGGGTGCGCGAGGCGGACGTGCGCGTCGGGCAGCATCGCCTTGAGGAACGGCTCGTCGCGCTCCTTCGCCTTGCCGACCGGGGCGCCCTCGCCCTTGTCGCGCCCGATGATGTCCTCCTGCTCCTGCAGCGAGGTCCGGTCCCAGGGCTCGATGTGCATCCGGATGCGCCGGGCGACGAGATACGAACCCCCGTCCATCCAGGCCGAGTCGGCGTCGACGTCCGTACCGTCCACCCACACGAACTTCTTCAGCCGGGCTGTCTCGGTGCCCGCTATGTTCCGGGTGCCGTCCTTGAAGCCCAGCAGGTTGCGCGGGGTCTGTGCCTCGGGGGTGGTGGAGGACGTCTTCCCGAAGCCGAGCTGCGACCAGCGAACCGAGACCTTGCCGAAGCCGATCCGGGCCAGGTTGCGGATCGCGTGCACGGCGACCTGCGGATCGTCCGAGCACGCCTGGACGCACACATCGCCGCCGCTGCGGTTCTTGTCGAGGTTGTCCCCGGGGAACTGCGGCAGGTCGACGAGCGCGGCGGGCCGCCGCTCGGCCAGCCCGAACTTCTCGAACAGGCCGGGCCCGAACCCGACCGTCAGCGTCAGCCGCGACGGCTTCAGCCCCAGCGCCTCACCGGTGTCGTCCGGCGGAGCCACGGCCAGCCCGCCGTACGCGCCCTCGCCGACCGTCTGCCCGGCGGTCATCCGCCGGGCAGCGGCCGTCCAGTCCTTGAGCATCTGGACGAACTCGGCGCGGTCGTCGGTCTCCACGTCGAACGCGGCGAAGTGCAGCCGGTCCTGCACCGGCGTCGCGATCCCCGCCTGGTGGCCGCCGTGGAAGTCGATCGCGCCGCCCGTCTCGGCGGCGACCGTCTGCACGTCGTCGCCGCCACGGGTCACCGCCACGGCCCCGCCGACCGCGGCGGCCCCGAGCGCGAGCCCGGCCCCGCCCCAGCCGATGAGCGCCCGCCGCGAGGTACTGCCCGCAGGGGTCTCGGGTGTCTCCGTCACGTCGTCTGTCATGTCGTCCGCCATGTCGATGGACTCCTCTTGCTTCTTCTACTTCACGACGGCGGCGGCGAGCTTGGACAGCGGCTCGGCGAGAGCGTTCACCGCGTCGGAGAGCTCCTTGCGCTGGGCGTCGGTGACCTTGTCGTACGAGGTGAAGTCGTACGAGTTCTTGTCCGCGCGGTACTTGTCGAGCAGCGTGTTCAGGGCGGCGAACTGCTTGTGCAGCTCCGTGACCAGGGCCGCGTCGTTCTCCTTCGCGACCGTCTTCAGCAGCTCGTACGACTTCTCCGCGCCCTCGACATTGGCCTTGAAGTCGACGAGGTCGGTGTGCGAGTAGCGCTCCTCCTCGCCGGTGACCTTGCCGGTGGCGACCTCGTCGAGGAGCTCCTTGGCGCCGTTGGCCATGGAGGTCGGGGTGATCTCGGCCTTGCCGACCCGCTTCTGCCAGTCGGTCAGGTCGGTGATCAGCTGGTCGGCGAGGGTCTTGTCCGCGTCGGTGATCTTCTTGTCCTGCCAGAGGGACTTCTCCAGCCGGTGCCAGCCCGTGAACTCCTGCCCGGCCTCCAGACCGTCGGCGCGGACGTCGACCTTGGGGTCGATGTCACCGAAGGACTCGGCGACCGGCTCGGTGCGCTCCCAGCCGATGCGGGAGGGCGCGTACGCCTTCTTCGCGGCCTCGATGTCGCCGGCCTTGACCGCCTTGGCGAAGACCTCGGCGAGCGGCACGGTGGCGTCCGCCTGCTCCTGCGCGTACTTGCGGTAGGCGGCGACGGCCGCGTCCAGACGGGGGTCGCGCTTGGCGACCGTACCGCCGGTGGCCTTGACGGCCTGGCGGATGCCGTCGCCCTTCATGCCGGGCTTGCAGGCGATCGTGTAGTCGCCGGCCTTCACCTCGGCGGTGACCTTCTGCTTGGTGCCGGGGCCGATGTTCTCGCGCTCGGTGACGATCCGGTCGTCCGGGAAGAGGACGTAGACCTCGGTGACCTTGGAGCCCTTGTTCGCGATGTCCAGCTCGATGTGCCCGGCCGGGAACTCCTTCTTCGACACCTCGCACTTGTCGTCCGTCGCGGTGACGCTGATGACCCGGTCGCCGTCGCTCCCGGAGCTGCCCTTCTCCGTGCAGCCGGTGACGGCGGCCAGCGCCGCCGCGGTGGCGGCTGCGGTGACGACGGAGAGTCTGACGGCACGCATACGGGCTCCTGGGTGAAGGTGAGTGGCGAGAAATCGACGTGTCCGGGCTCACAGAAGTTTGGTGAGGCGGCCCTAACTTACCTAAGGCTTGCCTCAGTGATACCCGGACATTCGGTGATTCAGCTCTCACAGGCGCCGTAAGGCCACGCTCCGATCACGGCAACCCAATCGCTCACCAAAGGGGACGTAAAGACGACCCCATTCACAGGTAATGCACAGGTCAAGAATCCCGGACCGGCGAGATCAGGACAGCTCCGGTACGCGGATGCGGAAACACCTCGATGGCCTGCCGGTACACGTCCGACAGCAGCCGCTCCTCGAAGACCCCCTCGGGCGTCCCGTCGGCCACCACCCGCCCGGCGCTCAGGATCGCCACCCGGTGCGCGTAGGCCGCCGCGAGTCCCAGATCGTGCAGTACGACCACCACGGCGTCCCCGGCCCGTGCCCGCTCCCGGCACACCCGCAGCACCAGCTCCTGGTGCCGCAGATCCAGCGCGGCCGTCGGCTCGTCGAGCAGCAGCAGCGGCGCCCGCTGGGCGAGCACCCGGGCCAGCGCGACCCGGGCCCGCTCACCCCCGCTCAGCGCGGAGAACGGCCGCACGGCGAACCCGGCCACCTCGGCGGCCCCCATCGCCTCACCCACGGCCACATCGTCCTCGTCCTCCCGCTCGGTCCCGGCCCAGGGCGCCCGCCCCATCCGAACGACCTCCTCAACGCTGAACGGAAACGAAAGCGAGGCAGCCTGCGGCAACACGGCCCGGCGCAGCGCGAGCTCAGCGGCCTGCCACTCACCGGCGTCCCGCCCATGAATCCGCACAACTCCCGAGGCGGCCGGCAGATCCCCGGCAATCGCACCCAACAGCGTCGACTTCCCGGCCCCATTGGGCCCAACCAGAGCCAACACCTCCCCGGCCCGGGCGATCACGTCGACACCCGAGAGAACCTCCCGCGAACCAAGCCGAACATGCAGCCCTTCGACTTCGGCGAGAACGTCCCCTGGTTCGGCGGGGGGTGGGGGAGTCGGACGGGAGCGAAGAAGTCTCACGGCAAGCTTCCTAGAGGTCGAGTTGGAAAAGGGCGGTGCGGATCCCCACCTAGGGGCGCGGGGAACTGCGCGACAAGCCCCCACCGGCCGCCGGCCGACAAACAACCCTTCACGCCCACCCCCCTTGCCTCCGCCGAGTCCTCCGAAGCAACCAGAAGAAGAACGGACTACCAAGCAGCGCAGTCAACACACCCAGCGGCAACTCCGCCGGTGCAGCAACCGTCCGCGCCACCAGATCCGCGGCAAGCAGAACCACCGCCCCCGCCAGCGCAGCGCCCGGCACAAGGAACCGATGCCCCGGCCCCGCAGCCATCCGCAGCAAATGCGGAATCACCAGCCCGACAAACCCGATGATCCCCGAGACCCCGACGGCCGCCGCAGTCAACAACGCGATCACCAGAATCAACACAACCCGCATCCGCTCAACATCCACCCCCAGATGCCGAGCAGGCCGCTCCCCGAGAGCCAGAAGATCCAGCCGACGCGTATAAAGAGGCGCGATCACCAGACCCACGACCGCGAACGGCAGCACCGCCAACACCTTCGACCAGGTCGCCTGCGCAAGCGACCCGAGCTGCCAGAACGTGATCTGGTTGACCGCAGCCGTGTCCGCGAAGAACAGAAGCAACCCGATCAGCGCCCCCGCGAACGCGTTCACGGCGATCCCGGTGAGGATCAGAGTCACGACCTCCGTACGACCACCGGCGCGAGACATCGAGTACACAAGAAGGACGGTCGCGAGCCCCGTCACAAACGCGACAGTCGGAATCGTCACCGTGCCAAGGAAGTTGAGGCCGAGCGAGATCGCCCCCACCGCACCGACCGCCGCCCCCGACGAGACGCCGATAATGCTCGGCTCGGCAAGCGGATTGCTGAACATCCCCTGCATCAACGCCCCCGCACACCCCAGCGAGGCCCCCACGAGCAGCGCGAGCACGATACGAGGGAAACGGACGTTCCACAGAACAGACTCGGGAACACGCTCCAACTCGGCCCCACCGAGCCCGACTTTGTGCAGCACCGAGCCCAACACATCACCCGTGGGGATCGGATACGCCCCGAGCCCGGCGGCGACCGGAACGAGCACGAGCAGCGCGACGACGAGCCCGACGGTCAGCAGCCACGTGCAGCCACGCACCCGACGTACGGGCGAGGCCTCCTCGGCGGCCTCAACCACCTTGTCCAGCAAGGTCATTGCGCATCTCCGTCGCTGTCGGCGTAGAGCTGGGCCACGATCGACTTCAGCACCTGGTCCGTACGCGGCCCGTAGTTGAGGAGCACCCCGTCCTCGATCGACACGACCCGGCGCTCCATCCCGGCCGGGGTCTGCGCGACACCGGGGATCTCGACCATCCCGTCGATACCGCCGACGGACTCAAGTCCCTTGGTCATGACGAGAATCGCGTCCGGCGCGGCCTGCGCGAGCGCCTCGGTCGTAATGGCCGTGAAGTCCTTCTCGAGCCCCGAGTCCGCGCCCGCGTCGATCGCCCCGGCGGCCTCCAGGAGCGAGGCCGCGCCGGAGTCCTTGCCGCCGATGAGATAGACGGAGGCGGAGCCACGCAGATAGAGGAAGGCGACGCGAGGCTTCTCGCCGCCTTCCGAAGACTTCGGAATCCCCTTGCGTACGGCGGCGATCCGGTCCTCGGAGCGCTTCGTCAGCTCCTTCCCGGCCGCCGGTACGCCGAGCGCGTCGGCGACCGCCTGGATACGCGGGCCGACGTCGCCGAGGTCCTCCGCCGGGTCGATGACGAGGACCGGGATACCGGCGTCGCGGATCTGGCCGATGGCCTCCTCGGGGCCGGTGGTCGTCTCGGCGAGGACGAGGTCGGGCTTGAGGGAGAGCACACTCTCGGCGGAGACGTCGTGGTTGCGGGTGACGATCGGCAGCTTCTCCGCCTGGGCGAAGGTGGCGGTGATGTCCCGGGCGACGACCCGGTCGCCGAGCCCGAGCGTGAACACGATCTCGCTGAGGCTGCCGGAGAGGGGCACGATCCGCTCGGCGGCCTCGACGGTCACCTTCGCCCCGTCGGACGACCGTACGGTGACGGGGAGTTGGGGTTCGGCAGGGTTCGCGAGGGGTTCCACGCGATCCGCGGCCGCCGCACTCGCGGCGGCCTTGGCCGTGCCCTGTGGACTGTCCTGCCCGGAGCCCTGGGCGCCGGCGCAGCCGGTCGCCGTGAGGGCGAGCGCGGACAGTAGTGCTCCCGCCAGTCGCGTGCGCAAGCGTCCCACGGTGCCATCCGTTTCTCTTGGATCGTCTCGGATCGACTTGGATCGACTCGGATTCTCTCGGCCCTCTTACGTTTCCGCTGGCCAAAGCTTAGGTTAGCCTTACCTTTGCTCGCTACTGGCAGTCGAATTCCGTCGGATATCGGAGGACAACCCATGCCCGCGCGCCTACGTGCCCTGGTGACCGTGTTGTGCGCGGCCGTCCTGGGGGCCCTCCTCCCGGCCGGTGCCGCGCATGCCGCGAGCCGTACCGTGCAGGGCGGCAGGCTCGACTGGGGCATCAAATCGTCCTTCCAGAGCTATGTCACCGGCCCGATAGCGAAGGGGAGTTTCTCCCTCACGGGCGGCGCGGCCACGGTCGGCGGCAGCCAGTTCCGCTTCCACTCGGCCACGGGTTCGTACGACGGCGACACGGGCGCCTTCCGCGCCGGCTTCTCCGGCGGTGTCCACTTCGTCGGCCACAAGAAGGCCGACGGGACCTACCAGCTCGACCTCACCATCAGCCGCCCCACCGTCCGGATCTCCGGCGGCTCCGGCACCCTCTACGTCGACGTCACCAGCAAGGCGAAGGACACCGGGACGGTCACGACGTCCTCGCAGGTGCCCTTCGCCGCCCTCTCCCTGGGCGGGATCGACATGCGGGGCGGCGGCAACGCGGTCACCCTCAACAACCTCCCCGCCACCCTCACCGCCGAGGGTGCCAAGTCCTTCGCCGGGTACTACACGGCGGGCACCGCACTCGACCCGGTGAGCCTCTCGGCGGACGTCCAGGCGGCGGCCACCAAGCAGCCGACGACGACACCGACGACCAAGGCCCCCACGGCCACCCCCGCCAAGTCCACGGCCCCGAAGGCGACTTCGGGCGCGATCAAGGACGGCGCCGTCGACTGGGGGGTGCGCCGCACCTTCCGCGAGTACGTCACCGGTGACATCGCCAAGGGCAAGTGGACGCTGTCCTCAGGCGCCCAGGACGGCGGCGCGCTCTTCCGCTTCCCGAGCGGCAAGGGCACGTACAAGGACGGCAAGCTGACCGCCTCCTTCACCGGCGCGGTGCGCTTCACCGGCGAGAACGGCCTCGACCTGGCGCTGAGCGGACTGCGGACGATGGTCGCAGCGAACGGCACAGGCGCGCTGTACGCGGACGTAGCGAACCCGGACTTCAAGGGCGCCGACGTCCCGCTGATCACCTTCACCGCCGCCAAGCCGACGGCCAAGAACGGCCTGGTCGCCCTGACCGAGGCGCCTGCGAAGCTCACCGAGCGCGGTGCGAAGGCCTTCGGCGGGATGTACAAGGCGGGCACGGAGATGGACCCCGTCTCCCTCGCCGTCACCCTCACCGACGACGCCGAACTTCCCGCCCTGCCCGACCTGGGCAGCGCGGGCACCGGGACGGAGACGTCCGCGACACCGGAGGCGACGGCCAAGTCCGCCGCACCGGACACGGAGAACGCCGCGAGCGACACCGACACCGGCGCCGACTCCGACGACGGCTCACCGCTCCTGCCCGTCGGCCTGGCGGCCGGCGCCCTGCTCCTGGCGGCCGCGGCCTACGCGGTCGTCGTCCGCAGGCGCAAGGCCCGCACGGCCACCGCCACCGCCGCCGACGCGCCGGACGGGTCCTGAACCCCCTTACACCGTCCGCCAGTCGGCGGACCGTCCACTAGGAGAACCACCACCCATGTCCGCCTCCTCCAGACGCCCCCTCGCTCTCGCCGCCGCCGTGGCCACGGCCGTCGCCCTCGGGGCCACCGCGCTCGCCACGACGGTCGCCTCCACCGCCTCGGCCGCCGAAGTCCCGCTCAGCGGCTACGAGTTGACCTGGGGCATCAAGCAGTCGTACCGCACCTACGTGACCGGAATGGCGGCCGGCACCTTCACCCCGGCGGACGGCGCCTCGCAGGCCGCGGACAACGGCGCGTTCACCTTCACGGAGGGCACGGGGACCTACGACTCCACCGCCCACACCGTGAACCTCGGATTCAAGGGCAGCCTGAAGATCGCCTCCACGCTGCACGGCTTCGAACTCACCCTGTCCGACGTCAAGTTCGACAGCAAGGCGGCGAAGATCACCGCCGACGTCACGAAGAGCGGCACCACCCAGGACGACGTCCCGCTTGCCGACGTCACGGTCAGCCAGGCGATGACCGAGATGGCGACCAAGCTGACGGCGGAGGCGGCGACCGTCTTCGGCAGTTCCAGCTACAGCGGGGCGGCGGGCGACCCGCTGACGGTCGTGAAGAAGACGACGGGGTCCACGACCCCGTCCGGATCCGCGACCCCGAGCGCGTCGAACTCGCCGTCACCGTCCCCGACTCCGTCGGGATCGACCTCTGCCTCTGCCTCGACCTCGGCATCCCCGTCGCCGTCGCAGAGCGAGTCGGAGTCCGCCTCGCCCTCGGCGTCCCCGTCGGACACCGACACCGCAGCCCCGGTGAGCGGTGACATCACGGACGGCACGCTGGGCTGGGGTGTGAAGCAGTCCTTCCGTACGTACGTCGTGGACGGCGTCGCCAAGGGCGCGATCACGACGTCCGACGGCGCGACCCAGGCCGCCGACAACGGTGTGTTCACGTTCGTCGACGGCTCGGGCGAGTACGACACCGACGCCGAGACCCTCTCCGCCGCCTTCGCGGGCGCCGTGACCTTCAAGGGCCACGAGGACAACGGCACGTACGGCCTCGACCTCACCCTCAGCGACCTCAAGGCGACGATCGACAACGGCGCCGGCGAACTCACCGCCGATGTGGAGAGCCTCGGCGAGACCTCCGACGACGTGGTCCTGGCCGACCTGACGACGGACGCGACCGACCTCACGGCTGTGAACGATGTCATCACCCTCTCCGACGTGACCGCGAAGCTCACGGCGGCCGGTGCGAAGGCCTTCGGCGACTTCTACGAGACGGGCACGGAACTCGACCCGGTCGACCTGTCCGTGGCGGTCGCCGAGGGCGCCGAACTCCCGGGCGGCGACGGCGGATCGGACTCCACGGGCGGTACCTCTGGCTCGTCCGGCTCCACGGGCGGTTCCTCCGGTACGACGGGTTCCACGACTGGCGGTACCACCGGCTCGACGACCGGCGGGCTCGCGTCCACCGGTGCGGGCGTTCCGGTGGGTGCGCTGGGTACGGCCGCCGCGGTGACGGTCGCGGCGGGCGCCGGTGTGGTGCTGGCGGTACGGCGTCGTCGTACGGACGTCCAGGACGCGTAGTTGGTGACTGCCGCCACCTGGGTGTTTGAATGCGCGCGTGACTGATTACGACGTACTCCGCGTCTTCTGCTCGCCCACCGGCGGATACGGCAACGAACTGGGCGTGGTCCGTGAGGGCTCCGTCATGCCGGAGCGGGACGAACGGCAGGCGTTCGCGGCGAAACTCGGGTTCAGCGAGACCGTGTTCGTCGATGACCCCGAGCGCGGGGTCATCGACATCTACACCCCGACCCTGCGCCTGCCCTTCGCCGGTCACCCTTGCGTCGGCACGGCCTGGCTGCTCGACGTGCCCGAGTTGGTCACACCGGCCGGGCTGGTGGGGGCGCGGCTGGACGGCGAGTTCAGCTGGATCGAGGCGCGGGCGGAGTGGGTGCCGGGGCGGACGCTGCGGCGGTACGGCTCGGCAGCGGAGGTGGACGCGCTGCCGGTGCCGCCGGCGGGGGAGTGGATCTACGCGTGGGCCTGGGAGGACGAGGCGGCGGGCCGAGTGCGTGCCCGCGGCTTCCCCGGCCGGGACGACGGCATCGAGGAGGACGAGGCGACGGGGGCGGCGGCGTTGCTGCTGACGCATGAGCTGGGCCGGGCGCTGAACATCACCCAGGGCAGGGGTTCACAGATACTGACGGCGCCCCAGCCGATGGGGTGGGTGGAGGTCGGGGGGCGGGTGTTCCTGGAGCGGTGAGTTTTCTTCGCCCCCGCCGCCCCTACCCGTCCCATCCTTCTGGGGGCTGCGCCCCCAGACCCCCGCTGTCGGCCTGAACGGCCTCGTCCTCAAACGCCGGACGGGCTGACTACCCAGCCCGTCC
>NZ_JBSFDA010000053.1:0-58798 GCF_053593675.1 Streptomyces sp. NPDC002156
AAACGCCGGACGGGCTGAAAGACCAGGAGCGGGGGTTCGGGGGCGGAGCCCCCGAGGATGGGACGGGTAGGGGCGGCGGGGGCGAGGAAAAATCGCGCTAATGGGTGTGGCGGGGCTTAGCATTAGGCTCATGCGGGACCTGATCACCAGCGACGCGCGGCTCGCCCTCGACCTTGCTCTCACCGTCCGCCATGACGGTGAGGGCGGTGTCGCCGACGACCTCACCGGCCCCACCGGCCTCACCACCTGGGTGCGCGCCCACCGCGACACCCTGCCGGACACCGACCGCTTCGTCGCCGACGAGGCCGCCCTGACCGCCGTACGAGAACTCCGTGCCGCCGTCCGCACCCTGTTCGCCCGTGCGGTGCGGCCCGGCGAGCCGAGCCCGGCGGACGCGGCACGGCTGCTGCCCCTGCCCGAGGCGCTGCGACGGCTCAACGAGGCCGCCGCCCGCACGCCCACCGTCCCCGTGCTCGACTGGGCCGACGACGCCGAACCCGTCGTACGCCACCAGGGCGTACGAGGCGAGGAGGAGATCGTGGCCGTGCTCGCGCAGGCCGCTGTCACTTTTCTCGCCGGCCCGGACCGGGCACGGCTGCGGGCCTGCCACGCACCGCGCTGCGTGCGCTACTTCCTCAAGGAGCACCCGCGCCAGGAGTGGTGCAGGCCGGCCTGCGGAAACCGGGCCCGGGTCGCCCGCCATCACGAGCGGCACAAGCAGGTTGGTTGACCGGAGCCGATGAACCCGGTGCGGTGCAGCGCCCCCAAGGGGCGCGGGGCTGTGTCGATATGTGGCTCCGCCGCGTGGGCGCGACCAGCCCCCACCGGCCGGTGGCAAACGAACAGCCTGTCCCGCGGAGCGTCGGGCTCCCGGGGGACATGGAGGTCCGGCCGGGCACGTACCATTGCTGTATGTCGTTCCTCCGCCGCCGCAGTGCCACTCCCGCCGGCCCCGACTTCGATGTTCTGGCCATGGATCCGGGTGACTGGCCCGGCAATCTGGGTGCGGGCCTGCTGCCCGCCCCGGATGGCAGCTGCCAGGGGGTGTTTCTGCGCTACGACCTGTTCGGTGGCCGTGGTCCCGCGATGGTCATCGGCAATCTGCCGGAGGGCTCCCCGGCCCGTGACGTCGCCGAGGACGAGGTCCCGTTCGAGGTCGCCCAGCTGCTGCTGGCCCTGGAGAACGAGGAGGAGGTCACCGTCGTCGGCACCGAGGACGTCCCGGTGATGCAGGGCGACAACCTCCTGATCGTGCGCCGCCTCAAGCTCTCCGAGAGCCGGATCGCCTGCGTGCAGTTCGACCGCAGCGACAACGTGCTGGTGACCATCGCGGCATGGGATCGCCCGATCACCGACGACCTGTACGCGCTGCTGAAGCCGCTGCCCGCGGAGCTTTTCCAGACCCAGTGACGTGACTGACGGTGGTTGCGTACAGGGCGGGGGCCAGGCCCCCGCCCTGTAGCGCTTTGCTCAGCGGAGCGTCAGTCGTACGTCCGCCGCCCTCACGAACGCCACCCGGTGGCCGAACTGGATCTCGTAGTACTGGTCCTTGCCGACCACGACCCGGTGTGCGGACGTGTCGAAGGTGACCGCGTAGTAGTACTCGCCCGGCACCTTGTCCCCGGCCACGTACTTCTGGCCCGCCGGCAGCTTGTACGGCAGCGGCGAGACCGCCTGCGCCGGGACGCCCGCCGGATAGGCCGAGGCCTCCGGGTACGCCCTTCCGTAGACCGGGATCTCCGTCAGGCCCTCCCTCGGTGTGACGACCGCGGCGGTCGCGCTCACCGCCGTCGGGTTCGCCGCCGGGTTCTGGAACCAGGCCTTCTGGCCCAGGTACCAGATCGCCGTCCAGTCGCCCCTGCGCTCCGCTACCGCGTACTGCTGGCCGGTGGAGGCCCGCGACCCGATGTCGTTGACGCCGATCGTCGAGGTGCCGTCGCCCGTGGGGTGTGTCCCGATGTCCTTGATCAGCGATGAAGCGGTGTCCGGCTGGGAGTACAGGCGTACCTCGCTCGATCCGTGGGCCGCGCACGCCTGGCCCGCCGTGACACAGCCCGTGTACACCGGGCGGTTCGACGCGTAGTCCGGGCGGATCGTCACCACACCGCTGTCGGCCCGGCGGGCCGTCGGCTCGAAGGGGCGGCCCAGCAGGGTGAAGTAGTGCTGCCAGTCCCAGTACGGGCCCGGGTCGGTGTGCATCCCCGAAACCGTTGCGGTGGTCGGGCCGGGCACGTTGTCGTGGCCGAGGATGTGCTGGCGGTCCAGCGGGATGCCGTACTTCGCCGCCAGATACTGCACCAGCCTGGCCGACGTCCGGTACATCGCCTCCGTGTACCAGGCGTCCGGATTCGCGAGGAAACCTTCGTGCTCAAGACCGATCGACTTCGCGTTGACGTACCAGTTGCCCGCGTGCCAGGCCACGTCCTTCGCCTTCACATGCTGCGCGATGTGCCCGTCCGTCGAGCGCAGCGTGTAGTTCCAGGACACGTAGGTCGGGTCCTGGACCATGGTCAGTACGCCGTTCCAGGCGCCCTCGGTGTCATGGACGACGATGTACCGGATGCTCTGGCCGGCAGGCCGGTTGCCCAGGTCGTGGTTGCCGTAGTCGCCGTCGCCGAACTCCTCGTACGGCGCCGGAATCCACTCGCAGGACACCGTCACCGGGCATTCCGTGCCTGCGGCGGACACCGTCCGTAGCCCGGTCCGCCTCAACTGGGCGGTGTCGGGGGCCAGTTCGGGGCGCGCGGCGAGGGCGACCCGCTGTCCCTCGTCGGTCGTGCGCCGCTCGCCGGTACGCAGTACGTCGTACACGTCATCGGCGTACGCCGCCGCCGTCGCGGTGTCGTCGGCGCCGGAGAAGCGCGCCACCGCGCCGTACCAGTCCGCCGGGTCGGTGCTCAGTGGCTCGGCGAGGTCCTGCTGGGCGGCGGCCAGCAGGGCGGCGCCGCCGGCCACATTGGCCGCAGGGTCCGTGCGGAGCTGCGACGCCGGCAGCCCGGTCAGCTCGGCCGCCTTCGTCAACGTGCGCAGCCGGGGCGGGAGTTCGGCCTGCGTCGGCACCTCCGTGGTGGGGTGCAGGGCCGGGCGGGCACTGTCGCCGCGCGCGTCCTCCGTGCCCTCGCTGTGGTGCGGGGCGTCGGAGAGGGCGGTCCGGGCGTCGGTGAGGTGCATCGGGCCGTAGCCGCCGGTGACGCTGGGCGCCCCGGCGTGCGTGTCCCAGCGGGACTGGAGATAGGAGACGGCGAGCAGGACGCTCTGGGGTACGTGGTACTCGGCCGACGCCGCGGCGAAGGCGCGCTGCAGCCGGTCGGCCGGGGCGCCGGTGTCGGCCGGGGCCGCGCCGAGCAGCGGCAGCAGCAGCGCCGCTGAGGCGAGCGCACCGGCGGTTCTGCGCAGGCGTCTGTGTCCGGGATCGGTGGAAGACGTGGGTTCGGCGGATCCTCGCAAGGCGGCCTCCTGGGAAGGTCGGGCGTGGGGGTGCGTACGGGGCCGAAACGTATGTCAGTGCTATCGGCTGCCCGACGATCCGTCAATGATGCCCAGAGGCCGGTGAGTTCCCATGTCAATAAGGGTGCGGGCGGCGTTTCGCGGCCTCCCGCGGCCAGGCATGACGAAGGCCCGCGCTGCGCCGCTGTCCAGGCGCATCGCGGGCCCACGTCCCCCGTCAGCGAGTGCCGACCGCCGCTCGTACGGCCCGTCGGGCCAGCTGGCAGTCGTCGTGCAGCCGCCTCAGCAGCAGCCGCTGTTCCTCGCCGGACGGCGCAGCACCCGGTCCGGCCGGTCCCGGTGCCGCCGGGGTCGTCTCGTGCATCGAACGCTGCACGGCCAGCTCGTACGTACGGATCTCGCGCGTCAGTACCAGCATCAGGTTCACCAGGAAGGCGTCCCGTGCCGCCGGTCCCGCCGACTGCGCGAGCTGGCTGATCTGCCGCCTGGCCACCGGTGCGTCACCGAGGACCGCCCACAGCGTCGCCAGGTCGTACCCCGGCAGATACCAGCCCGCATGCTCCCAGTCCACCAGCACTGGACCGGCCGGTGAGAGGAGGATGTTGGACAGGAGTGCGTCGCCGTGGCAGAACTGGCCCATGCCCTGGCGGCCCGCCGAGTGCGCGATGCCGTGCACCAGTTTCTGCAGATCGCCCATGTCCCGGTCGGTGAGCAGACCCAGCTCGTGGTACCGGGAGATACGGGCCGCGTAGTCCAGCGGGGCGTCGAAGGTGCCCGCCGGGGGACGCCAGGCGTTGAGTCGGCAGATCGCGCTCAGCGCCGCCCTGATGTCCGCACGCGGCGGTGCCTCGACCGGATGCCGCTGCAGGGCCGCGACCCGGCCCGGCATCCGCTCGATGACCAGTGTGCAGTTGTCCGGGTCCGCCGCGATCAGCCGGGGCACCCGCACCGGCGGGCGATGCCGGACGAACGAGCGGTACGCGGCTATTTCGTGCCGGATGCGTTCGGCCCACGCTGGAGACTGGTCTAGTAAACACTTGGCGACGGCCGTGCTCCGCCCTGTGGTCCCGACCAGGAGCACCGAGCGTCCGCTGCGGCGCAGCACCTGCACCGGAGCGAACTCCGGGCAGATCCGGTGCACCGACGCGATCGCCGTGCGCAGCTGGGCGCCCTGCGTGCCGGACAGGTCGAGTCTCCCGCTGAGCGGCTGCGTACCGATCCCCGGCAGCCGTCGTGCCCGGCCGGCACCGGCACCCAGTACAGGGGCCGCCGGACGCGCGGGGTCGAGGTAGGGGCCGCTGCCACCCGGGCGGGGGTGCAGCAGCCGGGGAGGGGCGGACACGGAGGACGATGCTGCGTACATGGGAGAAACAGATCCCTTCGTGTGCCTGCTTCGGTCGTGCGCTGCCCGGCCCGGCCGCTCCGGTACACCCTGGGGAGTGTTCCTCGGCGACCGGGTCGGGGTGGCGCTTTCCTACCTGACACCGGTTGGCCAGTGGCACACCATCTGGCGAACCCTGGCGAACCCTGGCGAATAGTCCCGGAGCATCTGACAGACGGTTACTGTCAACTCAGCCGAGAACCTGGGGGCTTGACGTGAGCGGACAACCCAACACTCGTCTGACGGACCTGTTCGGCCTGGCCGGCTGGTCCAAGGGCGAACTCGCGCGACTGGTCAACCGGCAGGCGGCGGCCATGGGCCACCCCCAGCTGGCGACGGACACCTCGCGGGTGCGGCGGTGGATCGACACGGGAGAGATCCCGCGCGATCCGGTGCCGCGTGTACTGGCTGCCCTGTTCACCGAGCGTCTCGGCCGTGTCGTGACCATCGAGGACTTAGGTCTGGTCCGGCACGGGCGTGTGGGGAAACGGCCGGGCGCCGGGAGTGCGGAAGCTCCCGACGGCGTGCCGTGGACGCCCGATCGGACTGCCGCGGTCCTCACCGAATTCACGGGAATGGACCTCATGCTCAACCGACGCGGCTTGGTGGGTGCGGGCGTCGCGCTCACCGCAGGCTCCGCACTCAGCAGTGCCATGCACGACTGGCTGCACACCGACCCGACTCTCTCCGCCGACGCTCCCGACCTCGACAACCCCCTGCACGCCGATCCCGCCGGTTTCGACCGGTACGAGGCCGCCCCCATCGGGTGGCAGGAGATCGAGGAACTGGAACGCGCGGTCGAGGTGTTCCGGGCCTGGGACGCCGCCCGCGGCGGCGGGCTCCAGCGCAAGGCAGTGGTGGGACAGCTCAACGAGGTGGGCGGCATGCTCGCCTACCGGCACCCCGAACCCCTCCAACGGCGCCTGTGGGGCGTCGCCGCCAACCTCGCCGTCCTGGCCGGCTGGATGTCGCACGACGTCGGCCTGGAACCCACGGCCCAGAAGTACTTCGTCATCGCCGCCCATGCGGCCCGAGAGGGCGGCGACCGGCCGCGCGCCGGGGAGGCGCTCTCCCGGGCGGCCCGCCAGATGGTGCACCTGGGCCGGCCCGACGACGCGCTCGACCTCATGAAGCTCGCCAACTCCGGTTCGGGCGAGGAGACTCTGCCCCGCACCCAGGCCATGCTGTACACCGTCGAGGCCTGGGCGCAGGCGTCGATGGGGCACGGCCAGGCGATGCGCCGCACCCTCGGCCAGGCGGAGGACCTCTTCGTCTCCGACAAGGGTGATGTGCCGCCGCCGAGCTGGATGCAGATGTTCAAGGCGGAGGACCTGTACGGCATGCAGGCCCTGGCCTACCGCACCCTGGCCGAGCACGAACCGGGCGCGGCCGTGCACGCCCAGTACTACGCGGAGAAGGCCCTGGAGCTGCGGGTCGACAACCGCCAGCGGTCGAAGATCTTCGACTACCTGTCCATGGCCTCCGCGTGCTTCATCGCGGACGACCCCGAACAGGCCGCCGGATACGCACGGTTGGCGCTGGTGTCGATGGGCTCGAACTCCTCCCACCGCACCTGGGACCGGCTGCGCGAGATGTACCGGCTCACCGCCGCGTACTCCAGCTACCCGAAGATCAACGAACTCCGCGAGGAGATCAAACTGTCACTGCCGAAGCAGACGAAGGGGAGGGGCGGCAACAACACCGGGCGGGTCTAGCCCGCCCGGCAGTCCAACCCTGGCAGTTCTGCACCGTCAGTCCTACGGGGCCACTTTGACGACGAGTACGCAGGCGTCGTCCTCGCGCTCGGCCTCGCCGAACTCCTCCACCACCGCCCGTACACATTCCTGCGCGGTCCGCGCCTCGCCGAAGCGCGGGGCCAGTTCGAGCAGGCGGTCTGCGACGGCGGTACCTTCCCGGCGCCCGGGCACCAGTCCGTCGGTGTGCAGGAGGAGCACATCGCCCGGTTCCAGGGTCTCCTCGGCCTGTCCGTAGACGGCGCCCGAGGTCGCGCCGAGCAGAACGCCGCTCGGTGGGTTCAGCACGCGCCCCGTCCCGTCGCGGAACAGCAGCGGGGCGGGGTGTCCTGCCTGCGCCCAGGTGAGGGTGCGGGTCCCGGGCCGGTAGCGGCAGCAGATCGCGCTGCCCAGGGCCGGCTGGACGGACGCGTCGAGCAACTGGTTGAGCCAGGACATGAGTTGGCCCGGCTGGGTGCCCGCAACGGCCATGCCGCGCAGTGCGCCCAGCAGCATCGCCATGCCCGAGGTCACGGTCACCCCGTGCCCGGTGAGGTCGCCGACGCTCAACAGGGTGTCGCCGTCGGCCAGTTCGAGCGCGTCGTACCAGTCGCCGCCGATCAGCGCGCTCGTCGAGGAGGGGAGGTAGTGGGCGGCCAGGTCCAGGGCCTGGGGTCCCTGGCGCGGGAGTCGCAGGGAGCCGCGCCACGGCGGCAGCACAGCCTCCTGCAACTCGACCGCGAGCCGGCGCTCGGACTGCGCGTGGTGCCGGTGACGCTGCAGCGAGTCACGGGTCTCGCTCACCGTCCTTTGGCTGCGCCGCAGTTCGCTGACGTCCCGCAGTACGGCCCACATGGAGGCGGTGCTGCCGTCGGCGTCGAGCACGGGCTCGCCCATCATGTGCACGGTCCGTACGCCGCCGTCGGGCCGTACGACGCGGAACTCGCCGTCGATGGGCTTGGCGTCGATCAGACAGTCCGTGACCATCGCGGTGAGCCGTCGCCGGTCCTCTTCGAGGACCAGGGAGGGCAGCTCGTCGAGGGTGAGCGGGTCCGCGGCGGGGTCCCGGCCGAGGATCTGGTACAGCTCACCGGACCAACTGGCCTCGTCCGTAAGGAGGTTCCACTCCGCGCTGCCGACCCGGCTGAGGAGCGAGTCGCGCCGGGGAGCGGTCGGCACGGCTCGCAGGGCGGGCACCGCCTCGGCGGTCACGGGAGCCTCGGGCAGGGGCTGCGGTCCGTCCCGCAGCTGGGCCAAGTGCTCGTCGAGGTCGTTGAGTTGATGGAGCGCCAGATCGTACAGAGCGCGCTGCCAGCGCTCCTCCGGGTCCGATCCGTCGGCAGGAGTGTCCCGTCGTACGGCGTCCACCTCGCCCTTGAGCCGGCGGGCCTGGGTGATGAGCGCGTCGACCGAGCCGCGCGCGGGCGGCTGGGCGGCTGGACGGTCCGCGGAGAGATGGGGCGGCATGACGCACTCCGATGAAGGGACGGTACGACCAAGGCTGACGGAAGGACCGGTTACGACTCTTGCACAGCCTGCGACGCCCTGTAAGGGATTTGGCAACACCCGATACGGTGGTGCTTCTGGCATATGCCACAGTCTTCTCGGACGGTTTTCCTGGGGCGAAAACGGTAGGCGCCCGGTGTGCCAAGTCGTAGTCGGGGTACGCGACTTGATGGATCGATGGAGATGAGTGGCAACTCATTCACTCGTGTGTTCGACGGCCTTTTGTGCGATGTGCGGCCATGTGTTGCCGGGGCGCAGGGTCAGGTTGCCCCCGAATCGCCCGTCGGTTCGCGATCCCCGCGGAAAACCACGCCAGTTAGTGATGCAGCTCACAATAAAAGCTGCGGATTCCGCGTAATCGGAGAGGCCATTTCGGGGTCGTAACACCACGTCGGCACAACGCGTCGGCATCAGCATCGTCGGCCCGAACCGGAGCGGAGACTGCCATGGACGTCACCCTCGAACAGCCCGCGCGCGCACGCCTGATCACCTCGGAGGAACAGGAGCTGCCCGTCCGTGCCACGCTCCGCTACGCCTCGACCGATCCACTGGCCGTGCACATCGACTTCCCGGCGGAGGCCGCCCTTGACGGCGAGGGGGTGAGCTGGACCTTCGCCCGGAGCCTCCTGGAGGAGGGTGTCCGACGGCCCGCCGGGGGCGGTGACGTGCACATCTGGCCGTGCGGGCCCGCACGGACGGTCCTGGAACTGCACTCGCCGCACGGCCTGGCCCTGCTCCAGTTCGACACCCCGGCCCTGCGCCGCTTCCTGCTCCGTACGTTCGCCGTCGTGGCGGCCGGGAGAGAGGACCTCGGCGACGCCGTCGACCGTGGCCTCTCCGACCTCCTGGGCGCCCCTTCGGCGGGCGGTGAGGGCCGGGAGCAGTGAGAGGGGCTCAGTCGGCCTCGTCCGCGCCGCAGGAGCTGCCGTCGGCCGGGAGGGAGCCGTACAGCAGGAAGGCGTCGACCTTGCGGTGCACGCACTTCGAGGACGCGTACCCGGTGTGGCCCTCGCCCTTGTTGTCGAGGACGACCGCCGACGAGCCCAGCCGCTCGGCCGTCTCGGTCGTCCAGCGGTACGGCGTGGCCGGGTCGCCGCGCGTGCCCACCAGGAGCATCTTCGGGGTGTCGACGTCCCGGACCTCGGTGCGGATGAAGTCCGTGCCCCTGGGCCGGCCGTAGCACGTCAGGACCTCGGTGAGGCGGTAGCGGCCGAACACCGGGGACACCTTCTCGTACGAGGCGCGCAGGGCGGCGAGATCCTTGGTGATCCGGGCCGCCGTGGGGCGGTCGGGGTCGTCCGCGCAGTTGATCGCCATCAGCGCGGCGGGAAGGTTGTCGATGGGCACCTCGACCTCGTCGACGAGAGGGCGGCCGTCGGAGTCCGGGGAGGGGCTCTCTCGTACGGAGTTCTCCGGTACGGGGTTCGCGCGCGCGGGGCTCTGTCTCGGGGGGACGGCGACACCGCGGCCGGCGAACGCCATGACCCCCCTCGCGTCACCGTCCTCGACCAGTCCGGCCAGGGCCCGCTCCAGGGGCGGCCACATCCGCTTGCTGTAGAGCCCCTGCCCGATGGCGCCCACGAGATCCTGACCGGAGAAGCGGTCGCCGTAGCCGGTCGGCACCGGGTCCTCGTCGAGGGAGCCCACCAGGTCGACGACCCGCTGGCGGGCGACGCGCACGTCCTGCCCGAACGGACAGGCGATGTCGACCACGCACCAGGTGAGGAAGGCCTCCAGCGCGGTCTGCTGCCCGGCGGCGCCCGCGAGACCCTGCTCGGCGAGCGACTCGGTGAGGGTGTCGACGCCGTCCAGGACGAACCGGCCCACCTTCTTGGGGAACTGGGCCGCGTACACCGCGCCGAGCCGTGTCCCGTACGAGAAGCCGAGGTAGTTGAGCTTCTTGTCGCCGAGGGCCTGGCGCATCACGTCGAGGTCGCGGGAGGCGTTCACGGTGCCGATGTGCCGCAGGACGGGCCCGGAGTGCCTGGCGCAGGCCTGGGCAGCCTTGCGCAGCTGTTCGAGGAGGGCACGCGGGTTGTCCCCGGCCTCGCCACCGGTCACCGCGACGTCCGCGGCCGTGTCCGTGCCCTCGCCGCAGCTGACGGGGGAGGACCTGCCGACGCCGCGCGGGTCGAAGGTGACCACGTCGTAGCCGTTCGTCAGGCTCATGAAGTCCTTGCCCTCATAGGCGAGTTGGCTGACACCCGGGCCGCCCGGGCCGCCGAAGTTGAGCAGCACCGAACCCCGCGACTTGCCCGTGGCCCGGTACCGGGCCATCGCCAGTTCGAGGGTGTCGCCGCCGGGCTTCGCGTAGTCGAGCGGGACGGTGACCTTGCCGCACTGGAGGCCGTCCGTCGGCGGCTCGTAGAGGGCCCCGGCGGCGCAGGCCGACCAGTCGATCTCCTGGTCGTAGAAGCGGGACAGGCCGGGCTCGTCGTCCGCCGCGGCGACCGTCGGCGAGCCCGCCCCCAGCAGGGCGAGCGTCGCGGCCGAGGCGAGCGCCCGGCGTCGGTACGCGGACCGCATGATGCCTCCAGGGGCGGGGTCCCGGCTGTGGGCCGGGGCGGCGCCCTCGAACACGATATGCGGGTGACCAGGGGCTCGCCTCCCGGCGGCCGGGCGCGGGCGACGGTTACGCTGGGTGGTCGCGCCCCAGCCGAGAGCCATGGCCGAGAGCCGTGGGCGGACGGGGCCGTATCCCCCCATGGAACGGAACGGAGCACACCCATGACCACCTCCGCCGACCCGGTCTCCCCGGGCACCGAAGACCTCCTCGTCACCCGGGCCACGCCCGAGGACTGGCCGGTGGTCACCGGATGGGCGGGCGACGAGGGCTGGAATCCGGGGCTGTCGGACACCGCCGGGTTCTTCGCCCAGGACCCCGAGGGCTTCTACATCGGCAGGCTCGGCGGGGAGCCGGTCTCGGCGGTCTCGGTCGTCAACTACGGTGACGCGTACGCCTTTTTGGGTTTTTATCTAGTCCGTCCCGACGTACGAGGCCGTGGCTACGGAATCACCACGTGGAAGACCGCGCTGGCCCACGCCGGCACCCGTACCGTCGGCCTCGACGGTGTGGTCGCCCAGCAGGACAACTACCGCCGCTCCGGCTTCGAACCCGCCCACCGCACCGTCCGGTACACCGGAACCGCCCCCGCCACCGACATCCCGGCGGGCGTACGTCCCGTACGGCGGGAGGATCTGGCGGCGATCACGGCGTACGACGCCCTGTGCACCCCCGCCGACCGGCCCCGTTTCCTGGAGTACTGGCTGACGGCCCCCGGCCATCGGGCCTTCGTGTGCGAGGCTGCCGACGACGACCGTGCCGGGAACGGCGCCATCACGGGCTACGGAGTCGTCCGCCCCGGCCGTGACGCGTCCCGGATCGGCCCGCTGTTCGCGGACACCGCCGACGACGCCCGGGCCCTGTTTGCAGCGCTGACCGCAGGCGCGGCCGGGACGGAGGTCGCGATCGACGCCCCCGAGCCGAACACGGCCGCCGTCGCGCTGGTGGAGGAGGCGGGCTTCGCGCCGTCCTTCGAGACGGCACGGATGTACACGGGCCCGGTACGGGAGTTCGCGGGGGAGAGGGTCTTCGGGGTGACCACGCTCGAACTCGGCTAGCGGCGAACGGCCGTACGGGTCACCCTTGTCGGCGCGCGGTGGCCTGGAAGCGGCGGTGCAACTCCCGTACCTCCTCGGCCAGTTCCGGTACCGGTCCCTCGACCGTCACCCCGGGTGCGATCTCGTTGACGGGCAGGGGCCGTACCGGGGCTGCGGGGACGCCCAGTTCACCCAGCCAGGCGGTCAGTTGCTCGGACGAGGCGACGTACACGATCCGTCCGAGGCCCACCCAGGCGTGCGCGGCGGCGCACATCGGGCAGTGCTCGCCGGAGGTGTAGACGGTGGCCGCCGCCCGCTGCTCCGGGGTGAGATGGGCGGCGGACCAGCGGGCCAGTTCGAACTCCGGGTGGCGGGTGCGGTCGCCGGACGCCACCCGGTTGTGGTCCTCCGCCAGGACGGCGCCCTCCTCGCCCACCAGGACGGAACCGAACGGCTCGTCGCCGGCCGCCAGGGCCTCGGCGGCCAGCTCCACGCAGCGGCGCAGATAGGGCAGTTCGTCGCTCTTCACCATGGCTGACGGCGCCTCCTCGTGGTGCGGCTTCAGGGTGCAGGGTACGTCCGTGCGGCAGGGAGGGCCTGGTGATCGCCGGATGTCACCGTGGCGGCGCAGAAAGCAGAGCGGAAAGCAGAAATATGCTTCGCGTGCGCGAATGATCGGAAGGGTGACGTATCCCAGGTGTCAATACCGTTGCGCTTGCCGCATCAGGGTGCTGGAGTTACGGCATGGATCATGTAGGTGTGCTCGCCCTTTACGACCGGGACATGCGCGAAGGGGCACAGCCCGACGGGCCAGGCGCCCGGATCGAACGGGTGGGCGGGGTGGTGCGCCAGGTCGCCGACGCCCAGGGCTGGAACGGGGTGGTCTGGTCCGACCTCGACGCGGACAGCGCCGACGAGGCGATCGCCGAGCAGATCCGCCACTACAGCGGCCTCGGACGCGGGTTCGAGTGGAAGCTGTACGGCCACGACCTCCCTATCGACCTGGGGCAGCGGCTGCGGACGGCGGGGTTCACGCCCGAGCCCGAGGAGACGCTGATGATCGGCGAGGTGTCCGCCCTGAGCTTCGACACCGAGCCGCCCGAGGGCATCCGTCTCGTCCCGGTGACCGACCGGGCAGGCGTCGACCTCGTGGCCGACGTGCACGAGAAGGCGTTCGGCACCGACAGCTCCCGACTGCGGCACCAACTGCTCGCCCGGCTCACCGACGACCCGGACACGATCACGGCCGTCGTGGCGCTGGCCGGCGAGGAGCCGGTGAGCGCCGCCCGCATGGAACTCGTACCCGGGACCCGGTTCGCCGGCCTGTGGGGCGGCGGCACCGTCGAGTCCTGGCGCGGCAAGGGCATCTACCGCGCCCTGGTGGCCCACCGCGCCCACGACGCCGTGGAGCGCGGCTACCGCTACCTCCAGGTCGACGCCTCCCACCAGAGCAGGCCCATCCTCGAACGCCTCGGCTTCGAACCGCTCACCACGACGACGCCGTACGTGTACGAGCCCTGAGCGGTGCGGGGGTTGCACTGAGCGCCTGCGGCAAGTCCGACGACCGCAGGAGCGGGCCCTGGCCCGTGCCGGGCGCGGACGCCGGGCGGGCCGCCGACCGACACCGGGGCGATCCGTCGCCGTGGCTTAGCGGGCCGAGGTGGGACTCCACGGCTCGGTTCGTGGCTGGGCACGAGTCCTGGCCTGTGCCGGGCCGGACACCGGGCGAGCTCGGCGCCGTGTCGGCGGCTGACGCCACGTGGGCCGCTGACCGAGACGGGGCGGGTTGCTGGCCAACCCGGGGCAAGCCGCGTGCTGTCACCGGGGCGGGCAGCCGACCGACACTGGGGCGGGGGCTGCTGACCAGCACCGGGCGGGCCGCCGGTCGCCGCTTCACAGGTCGAGTTGGAACTCCACCGCCCGGTGCGTGGGCACGTACCCCAGCTCGTCGTTGATGCCGAGCATCGGTGCGTTGCTGTTCGCGGTGTCGGTGAGCAGGCCGGTGAGGCCGGGGTGGTGGGCGCTGGCCCGGCGGATCGACTCGGCCTTCATCCAGCGGCCGAGGCCGTGGCCGCGGTGCTCGGGGAGGACGGCCGTGCCGTAGTGCTGGCCGTCGCCCCGGCCGTCGCCCGGGATCACCAGTTCGGAGAAGCCGGCGACCGAGCCGTCCGTCGTGTCGAGCGCGGCCACGGTGTGCAGGAGGTCGCCGCGCTTCGCGATCGCCTCGGCCGCCGCCAGGACGCGGTCGACGTCCCACACGACCGTGCCGTAGTCGGTGTCCTCCATCGGCATGTCGTCCATGGCGCGGCGCGAGTCTGCGTAGCTCTGGGCCAGCTCGGGCGGCACGGTGCCCTCCCAGGACGTCAACCGGTAGCCGGGGTGCGGGAGTTCGGCGAGCCGGGTGATCTCCGCGAGGTCGGCGTCGGCCAGGACCAGCCGGGCGTACGTCAGGGTCAGTACCCGGCGGAAGCCCCGGTCCGCCAGGAAGTGGTCGCCGGGGGAGTCCTCCTCGGCCTGTGCGACGAGTGACCGTCGTCCGTCGGTCCGGGCCGCGGTGACGGCGGCGTCCAGGAGCGTGGTGCCGGCCCCCTGCCGGCGCTCGGCAGGGTGGACGGTCATCTCCAGCTCGGCCAGATGCTCCTGGCCCTCCCTGGTGAACAGGCGGAGGAAGGCGGAGCCGAGTGGTGTGCCGTCCGGGGCGGAGGCCAGCCAGGCGAGCCTTCGGCTCGACGCGCTGACGTCGGGGTCGGCGAGCACCGTGATGCGTGGGGGCAAGTTGTCTCCGTGGCGGTGAGTGGTAGCAGTACTTCGGCTGCGGTCCGTTGTGGCTGGTCGCGCAGTTCCCCGCGCCCCTTGGGGCGCGGGTGAACCGCCAACAGGACTCCGCCCGGCCTGTTTAGTCCCCGTCGCTCAGTGCCTGCAAGGGAGTTCTCAGCGCCGCCTGGTGCCGTGGCTGCGCCGTGGTGCCTTCGCCCGGTCCAGTGCGGCCACGCCGAACGCCGCGAGGCCGATCTGGATGAGCCACTCGACCCAGTCGACGCCGTCCGTGTCGGACACGTCGAAGCCGGCGGCTATCGCCGAGCCGATGAGCGCGGCCACGATGCCGACCGCGATCGTCCAGAGGATGCCGATGCGCTGGCGCCCCGGGACGACGAGCCGGCCCAGTACACCGATGACGGTGCCGATGATGATGGCGCCGATGATGCTGGAGATCGTCATTTCCGCCCCTCTATGCCGATATTGCCGATGCCTAGCTAGTGCCCGCTGCGGACCGGGACAGTCTGTTCAGCCCCCGAAGGGTCATGTACATTTCAAAGCTGCGTTGCGTAGGAGACCGTCAATGGTCGTTCTACGCGCGAAGACTCCCTCCTCGCACAACCTCTTCCCACCCCAGACGGAGGTTCGCCGGATGCCCTCGTTCAGAAGCTCCCCGCATCGAAGACTCGGTTCCGGAGTCACCACGGCAGTTGCCGTGTTCGGTCTGCTCGCCGCCAGTGCCGCCGTCCAGATGTCCACGGCCGCCCCGGCCGAGGCGGCCACCCCGCACCGCGTCCTGTTCGACAACTCCAAGGCCGAGACGGCCGGCAACGCCGACTGGATCATCAGCACCAGCCAGCCGGACCCGCTGAGCCAGGACTCCAGTCCGTCCTCCGAGACCGACTGGACCGGGGCGATCTCCTCCTGGGGTGTGGCCCTCCAGCAGACCGGCGACTACTCGCTCAAGACCCTGCCGTCGGGCAGCACCATCACCTACGGCACCTCCGCCACCACGGACCTGCAGAACTTCGACACGTTCGTGCTGCCCGAGCCCAACGTCCTGCTCTCCACGGCCGAGAAGACCGCCGTGATGACCTTCGTGCAGAACGGCGGCGGACTCTTCGTCATCCCCAACCACAGCGGCGCCGACCGCAACAACGACGGCTACGACGGGGTCGAGGTCGTCAACGACCTGATGACCAACAACAGCGTCGACTCCACCAACCCCTTCGGTTTCTCCATCGACTCGCTCAGCATCAGCAGCGAGGACCCGCGAGCCATCAGCGACAGTTCCGACCCTGTCCTCAACGGCTCCTTCGGCACGGTCACCGGCAGCATCATCCGCAGCGGTACGACGGCCACGCTCAGCCCCTCCGCCAATTCCTCCGTCAAGGGCCTCGTCTACCGCCCCGGCTACTCGGGCAACACCGGAGCCTTCTTCGTCACCAGCACCTTCGGCAGCGGCCGGGTCGCGTTCTGGGGCGACAGCTCCCCGATCGACGACGGCACCGGCCAGTCCGGCAACACCCTGTACGACGGCTGGAACGACACCGCGGGCACCAACGCGGAACTCGCCCTCAACGCCACGGCCTGGCTCGCCGGTGCCACCGACGACGACGGCGGTGACGACGGAGGCGGCGGCACCTGCACCGTCGCCCAGCTGCTCGCCAACCCCGGCTTCGAGTCCGGCAGTTCGTCCTGGACCGCGACCAGCGGTGTCATCACCAGCTCAAGCAGCCAGGCCGCCCGTACCGGCTCCTACAAGGCATGGCTCGACGGCTACGGCTCCGCCCACACCGACACGCTCGCCCAGTCGGTGACGATCCCGTCCGGCTGCTCGGCCACCCTGAGCTTCTATCTGCACATCGACACGGCCGAGACGACCACCTCGACGGCGTACGACACCCTGAAGCCGCAGATCCTCAACAGCAGCGGCACGGTCCTGTCGACCCTGGCCACCTACTCCAACCTCAACGCGGCCGGCGGCTACACGCTGCGCAGCTTCGACCTCAGCGCCTACGCGGGCCAGACGGTCACCGTCAAGTTCACCGGCGTGGAGGGCTCCACCCTCCAGACGTCCTTCGTCGTCGACGACACGGCACTCAACGTGAGCTGAACCGTCAGTCGAACGGCGAGCGGCCCGGTCCCCTCCAAGGACCGGGCCCGCTTCCGGTTATGTCCTGCCGGAGCTCTTCGCTGTTGCGCCCGCACTCAACAGCCCCAGGAACAGGGCCAGGACGCCGATGATGATGTTGTTCAGCACGACACCCGCGTCAGGGCTGTCGCCGACGATCCACGGCGAGACGATCATCCAGACGCCCATCGCGCACAGGGCCCCACTGAGGCCGTACATGCGTTCGGGAGTGTTGGTGAACCCGAGGGCCAGCAGGCCGATCGCGATGCCCATGATCAGGTTGTGGGTCACGAGCGGGGGCTGGCTCGTCGTGTAGTGGAGTATCCAGGGCGATGCCGCGCAGTACAGACCGACGAGGAACACCGGTCCGTCCACGAGCGCCACATCGCGACCGCCGAGCATACGGGCGTACCGCGCCCGCATTTCGTGTACATCAGGGTGGCTGGAGATGTCACCTCTGGTGGGCGAGACGTTGGCCATGACTCGTCTCCTTCGACTGTGCAGGCCTGACCGCGTCTGATGCGGTGTGCGGTAAATGCCGCCTACTTGCATTCTGCTCTTATTTTTCCTTTATGCGTAGTGCGGCGACGCTGGGTGCCCCGTCCGGCACGGTGAGTGTCCCGCCCAGCTCGCGGGCCCGGCGCACGAACACCTCGTACAGGTCTCGCGCGGCCAGCGGCACGGACTCGGCCCGGCGTCGCTGGAGCGTGAGCAGCACCTGGGTGGTGTCGTCCTCCGCGATCGGCCGGTGGGTGAGGATCCCGGACCGCTCCAGCGGGTCCCCGATCACGCTGAAGTCGGGCAGTACCGTCGCCCCGAGCCCCTCCGCGACCATCAGCTTGCCCATCTCGGCGCCGTCCGTGGAGTACGCGAACGCCACGCCGTCACCGCCCAGCAGCCGGTGCAGATAGCGGTGCATGACATACCCGGTGCGCATCGCGATCAGCGGCCCGGCGAGCAGGTCCGTCACCGACACCGCGGGCTGGGCCGCGAGGGGACTGTCCGGACGTACGCACACCACGGGCCGCCCGCGCAGCAGCTCGGTGCTCTCGAAGCCGGCGGGCACGTCGTCGCCCTCCAGCTGGTTCACCAGGCCGAGATCGAAACCACCCTCCGTGAGCCCCCGGTGGATCTCCGCCTGCTGTACGTCCACCACCTCCACCTGCGTCAGCTCGTGCGCCGCGCGGAACTCCCGGACGGCGGGGATGAGCAGCGGCACGGTCGCCGCGTTCACCGTGCCGACGCGCACCATGCGGCTGATGCGGTGCTGCTCGCCCGCCGCCGCCCTGAGCCGGTCCACCGCGTCCAGCACATTGACGATGTGTGGCAGCAGCTCCCGGCCCTCCGTGCTCATCGTCGCCCCGGACCGTTTGCGCTCCAGCAGATCGACCCCGAGTTCCCGCTCCAGATTGCGTACGGTCTCGCTCAACGCGGGCTGGGAGAGGCGTAGTTCCTCGGCCGCACGGCGCAGCGAACCGAGTCGGGTGACGGCCGCGATGTATTCCAGCTGTTCGATACGCACCGCAGCAGAATGCGCGCGCCGGAGCGGCCCGTTCAAGGGTTTCCCTGTCACGCCTTCGTGAAATCAGGTGGTCCGCGATACGAGACCGGTCGGGTTTTCCTTGACTGCCCTCTTCGGCGGCTGTCACGATCGACGGCATGAAGATGCGACTGGACCTCACGCGGCGACGCCACGTCGACCTCGCGCGCGTCTCCAGCGCCTCCTGTTGTTCCGCGGCCTGATCCCCGTCCCGATCCGCCGCGCCCTTTCCGCAACCGCCTGACATCTTGCCGGATTTCGCTCCGGCCGGAATTGGCGTGCCCGGAAACGCATTCCGCAACAGGAGTTCCGCATGCCCGCAGAGCCCATTCCTGCAGAGCCCATTCCCGCAGATGCCGTTCCCGCAGTGCCCGTGAAATTCGCCTACTGGGTCCCCAACGTCAGTGGTGGACTCGTCACCAGCAAGATCGAGCAGCGCACCGACTGGGGTTACGACTACAACCGCGAACTCGCCGTCCTCGCCGAGAACAACGGTTTCGAGTACGCGCTCAGCCAGGTCCGCTACATGGCCAGCTACGGCGCCGAGTTCCAGCACGAGTCGACCAGCTTCAGCCTCGCCCTGCTCCTCGCCACCCAGCGACTGAAGGTCATCGCCGCCGTCCACCCCGGGCTCTGGCACCCGGGTGTCCTCGCCAAACTCGGCGCCACCGCCGACCACTTGTCGAACGGCCGCTTCGCCGTGAACGTCGTATCCGGCTGGTTCAAGGGCGAGTTCACCGCCCTCGGCGAGCCCTGGCTGGAGCACGACGAGCGCTACCGCCGCTCCGAGGAGTTCATCCAGGCGCTGCGCCAGATCTGGACCGAGGACCACACCGAACTCGCCGGTGACTTCTACCGGTTGCGCGACTTCTCCCTCAAGCCCAAGCCCCTCAACACCCCCGAGCGCCCGCACCCCGAGATCTTCCAGGGCGGCAACTCCACCGCCGCCCGCGCCATGGCCGGCCGGGTCTCCGACTGGTACTTCTCCAACGGCAAGGACTTCGACGGGGTCGTCGAGCAGATCGCCGACGTACGGGCATCGGCCGCCCAAGTCGGCCGCCGCGCACCGAAGTTCGGCCTCAACGGCTTTCTCATCGCCCGTGACACCGAGGCCGAGGCCCGCGACACGCTCCGCGAGATCGTCGCGAACGCCGACCGGGAGGCCGTCGAGGGCTTCGGCGCCGCCGTGAAGCAGGCCGGACAGTCCGCCGCCGACGGCAAGGGCATGTGGCAGGACTCCAGTTTCGAGGACCTCGTCCAGTACAACGACGGTTTCCGTACGGGGCTCATCGGCACGCCCGAGCAGATCGCGGAGCGGATCGTCGCGTACAAGAAGCTCGGCGTCGACCTGCTCCTCCTCGGCTTCCTGCACTACCACGAGGAGGTCGAGTACTTCGGCAAGCGGGTGCTGCCGCTCGTGCGTGAGCTGGAGGCCCAACTGCCCGGCACCGCAACCGAGTCCGCGCCCGAGTCCGTCGTCCCCGCCCAGGTCTGAGGAGGTCATCGAGATGAGCATCGCCACGCCCGCCGACTGGCGGACCCGCCCCGCCCCGCACACCGCCCAGGACTGGATCGCCCGCGCCACCGAGGTGGCCGCCGTCCTCGCCACCGACGCCGCCGAACGCGACCGCGCCGGCGCGACCCCGTACGCCGAGGTCCGGCTCCTCAAGGACTCCGGGCTCGTCACCCTGCTCGGCCCCACGGAGCACGGCGGCGGGGGCCAGGACTGGACGACGGCCTACCGGGTCGTCCGCGAGGTCGCCAAGGCCGACGGTTCCATCGGCCAGCTCCTCGGCTACCACTACCTGTGGAACTGGGCCGCCCGGCTGGTCGGCACCCGTGAACAGTGGGAGCACGTGGAGGCCGAGGCCGCCCGCAGCCAGTGGTTCTTCGGCGGGGCCGTCAACCCGCGCGACAAGGACGTCGTGGTCACCGAGGACGGCGACGACCTCCTCTTCACCGGCCGCAAGTCCTTCTCCACCGGCAGCAGGGTCTCCGACGTCACCGTCCTCGAAGGCGTCCTGGAAGGCACCGACCAGCATGTCTTCGCGATCGTGCCCTCCGACTCCGAGGGCCTGACCTTCCACGACGACTGGGACAACATCGGCCAGCGCCTCACCGAGAGCGGCGGCGTCACCCTCGACCGGGTCCGTACGCCGTGGTCCTCGGCCGCCGGTTACGTCGACAGGGAGTTCCGGCCGCGCACCTACAACACCCTCAACGTCCCCACCATCCAACTGGTGTTCGCCAACTTCTACCTCGGCATCGCGGCCGGCGCACTGGAGACGGCCGCCGGTTACACCCGCACCAAGGCCCGGTCCTGGCTGCACGGTGGACACGAGCGGGCGGTCGACGAGCCGTACGTCATCGACACCTACGGCGATCTGACCGCCAAGCTCTGGGCGGTCGAGGCGCTCGCCGACACCGTCGCCGCCGAAGGACAGCGGCTGCACGACGACCCCGACGCCGTCACCCCGAAGACGCGCGGCGACTTCGAGGTCAGGGTCGCCGCCGTCAAGGCCCGCGCCACCGATGTCGCCCTGGAGATCGCGGGCCGCATCTTCGAGGTGACCGGCGCCCGCTCCACGGCGAGCACCGAGGGCCTCGACCGGTTCTGGCGCAACGTCCGCACCCACACCCTCCACGACCCCGTCGCCTACAAGCGGCGCGAGGTCGGCCGCTGGGTCCTCGAAGGCGAACTGCCCGAACCCACCTGGTACTCCTGACCACTTCCCTCGGGGTGCCTGCGCCGGCGCGCAGGCACCCCGACCTCCGGAACGCCCCCGGAAAGCCTCCAGAAAGAGGACCCATGGCCACCGTCCTGTCCGTCTCCGGCAGCCCCTCCGTCTCCTCCCGCACCGGCAAGCTCCTGCGCCACCTGGACTCCCGGCTGGCCGCCCAGGGCCACGAGGTGATCCCGCTCGACGTCCGCACCATCCCCGCCGAGGCCCTGCTCGGCGCCGACTTCCGGCACCCGGCGATCGTCGAGGCCACCGAGCTGTTCGCGCGCGCCGACGGAGTCGTCGTGGGCACCCCGGTCTACAAGGCGTCCTACTCCGGTGTTCTCAAGGCGCTCCTCGACCTGCTCCCGCAGTACGCGCTCACCGGAAAGACCGTGCTGCCGCTGGCCACCGGCGGCTCCACCGCCCATGTCCTGGCCATCGACTACGCCCTGCGCCCGGTCCTCAACTCCATGGGCGCCGCCCACATCGTCCAGGGCTGGTTCACCCTGGACAAGGACATCACCGCCCACGAGGACGGCTCCATCTCCGTCGCCCCGGCCACCGCCGAGGCCCTCACCCAGGTCCTCGACCAGTTCTCGACCGCGCTCGGCCGCTCCCCGATCCTCGCCGCGGCGGTCTGATCCCATGACCGCGAAAGTCATCGCCGACGACGTGGAGGCCCTGACCGTGGCGGCGGCCCTGGCGGACGAGTTCCGCACCGGGGCCGCCGCGCGGGACGCCGAACGGCGGCTCCCCCGCGCGGAGTTGGACCGCCTCTCCACCTCGGGACTGCTCGCGGTCACGGTGCCCGCCGAGTACGGGGGAGCGGACGTACGCCAGGAGACCCTGGCCGAGATCTTCCGGCTGCTCGCCTCGGCCGACGCGAGCCTCGCCCAGATCCCGCAGAGCCATTTCGTGTACGTCAATGTGATCCGCCGTCAGGGGACCGAAGAGCAAAGGGAGTTCTTCTTCGGCGAGATCCTCGCGGGCCGACGGCTCGGCAACGCCCAGTCGGAGGCGGGCACCAAGCACGTCCAGGACATCCGCACCCGCCTGGAGCGCCGGCCCGACGGCTCGTACGTGCTGACCGGCGTCAAGCACTACTCCACGGGCGCCCTGTTCGCCGACTGGATCCCGGTCCTCGCCCGCACCGAGGACGACAACCTGCACGTGGCGTACGTTTCGCGCGACGCGCCCGGCCTCACGGTCGTGGACGACTGGGACGGCATGGGCCAGCGTACGACGGCCAGCGGCACTGTCCGGCTCGACGCGGTCCCCGTCCCGGCCGACCGGGTCCTCCCGCACCACCTCACCTTCCAGGGACCCCAACTCCACGGCGCTGTGGCCCAGTTGCTGCACACGGCCATCGATGTCGGCATCGCCGGGGGAGCGTTCGCCGAGGCCGTGGAGTTCGTGCGGACCAAGAGCCGGCCCTGGTTCGAGAGCGGCGCCGAGACCGCCGCCGAGGACCCGCTGCTGATCCAGCGTTTCGGTGAACTCGCCGTCCAGCTACGGGCGTCCGAGGCGCTGCTGCGTGAGGCGGCCCGTGCGGTGGACGCGGCCCGCGCCGACCTCACCGACGAGTCGGCGGCCGAGGCGTCCATCGCGGTGGCCGTCGCGAAGGCGCACGCGGCGACCACCGCCGTGGAGGTCACCGGTGCCCTCTTCGAGGTCGCCGGCACCCGCTCGGCGCTCAACTCCCTGAACCTGCACCGGCATTGGCGCGACGCCCGCACCCACACCCTGCACGACCCGGCCCGCTGGAAGATCCAGCACATCGGCCGCTACGTACTGAACGGCACGAAACCGCCCCGCCACGGCCTGCTGTAACGCGACGACGTTCCCCGCGACGTTCCCGATCGGAGATCTTCGGTGTCCCTCACCTTTCACTGGTTCCTCCCCACCAACGGCGACAGCCGTCATGTCGTCGGCGGCGGCCACGGCACCCCGGCCACCGCCTTCGGACAGAACCGCCCGCCGACGGTCGCCTATCTGAGCCAGATCGCCCGCGCAGCCGAGGATCTGGGCTTCGTCGGCGCGCTCACCCCCACCGGCGCCTGGTGCGAGGACGCCTGGCTGACCACCGCCATGGTCAGCCAGCACACCGAACGCCTGAAGTTCCTGGTCGCCTTCCGCCCCGGCTTCGTCTCCCCGACCCTCGCCGCGCAGATGGCGTCCACCTTCCAGCGCCAGTCCGGCGGACGGCTCCTCCTGAACGTCGTCACGGGCGGCGAGAGCCACGAACAGAAGGCCTACGGCGACTTCCTCGACAAGGACGCCCGATACCGTCGTACGGGCGAATTCCTCGAAGTCGTACGGGAGTTGTGGGAAGGCAAGACGGTCGATCTGACCGGTGAGCACCTCCAGGTCGAGGACGCGAAGCTGGCCCGCGTGCCCGATCCGGTGCCCGAAGTGTACTTCGGGGGCTCCTCGCCGATCGCCGGTGAGGTCGCCGCCCGGCACGTCGACGTGTACCTCACCTGGGGCGAGCCGCCGGCCCAGGTCGCGGAGAAGATCGCCTGGGTCAGGGGGCTGGCCGCCGAGCAGGGGCGCACCCTGCGGTTCGGGATCCGGCTGCACGTCATCACCCGCGACACCGCCGAGGCGGCGTGGGCGGAGGCGGACCGGATCCTCGCCGGGTTCGACCCGGCGACCGTGCGGGACATCCAGGCGGGGCTTGCGCGGAGTGAGTCGGAGGGGCAGCAGCGGATGCTGGCGCTGCACGGGGGCGGCAACCGGGACGGGCTGGAGATTTACCCCAACCTGTGGGCCGGTATCGGGCTGGTGCGGGGTGGGGCGGGTACCGCGCTGGTCGGTAGCCATGAGGAGGTTGCTGACCGGATCGCCGAGTACCACGCTCTGGGGATCGACGAGTTCGTGCTCTCCGGGTATCCGCATCTGGAGGAGGCGTACTGGTTCGGGGAGGGGGTGTTGCCTCGGCTGGCGGCGCGGGGGTTGTGGAGGCATCCGTTTGGTGAGGCGATTGCGGCACCGGCTGCGCAGGTGCCTTTCGCGAGTTAGTGCTCAGGGTTTGTCGGCCGCGGCCCGGTGGGGGCTTGTCGCGCAGTTCCCCGCGCCCCTGGAGGGTGCGCTGCGCGCCCTCCAGGGGCTAGTCGGTCAGTGAGCCCAGGTGTGCTGTGCGTACGTCCGTCGTCTGGCCCTGGATCAGGAGGAACATGCCCTCTCGGGCCAGGCGTTGGGCTGGGCTGGTCAGGTCCAGGGAGCGGCCTCCTCCTGCCACGATCGCCGCTGTTGTGGCCGTGCGCATGAGGTCGTAGGCGCTCGTTTTGAGGGCCAGGCGTTGGGCGATGTGTTCCTGGGGGCGGCGGTGGTCCGCGAGGGCGTATGCGTTGCGGCGTACGGCGTCCAGGCGGGTGCGGAGGGAGCGGGCCGTTGCCGTGGCGTCGGGGTGGGCGGCGAGGAGGTCCAGGGCCGCGTATGCCACGCCGAACACAGCCGGGTTGGTGTTGGTGGCGCGGGGGAGGTCGTCGAGGGCGAACTTCTCGCGCGGGGTGCGCAGGACGATCGCCTCGTCCGGGAGCCGGAGGCCCTTCAGTTCGAGTGACACCGTACGGGCTGCGGTGAGGGCCGCGAGGCGCATGATCGGCGAGGCGCGCAGCCCCGACTGTTCGCGCGCGTCGGCGAAGGCGAACACCACCTCGTCCGTGTCGGTCAGCCCCGCGAGCAGCATGACGTCGTTCAGCCCCCAGCCCGTGTACCAGGGGACCGTCCCGTCGAAGCGCCAGCCGCCGCGCTCGTACCCCGCCCGCACCAGGACGTGCGGGAAGGAACGCAGATGCGCGTACGCGATGCCGGAGAGCAGTGCGCCCGTCGAGAGCGGGCCCAACAGGCGCTGCCGTACGGGGAGCTGAGACTCCGTCAGGAGCTTCACGGGGGTGTGGTGCTGGGTCTGGACGAACCAGGTCGAGCAGCATGCCCCGGCCAGGATCTCGGCGACCTCGCGGGCCACCGAGGCGGGCGCGCCCGCACCCCCGTACTCCTTCGGCGCGCTCACTCCGAGCAGCCCCGACCGCTTGATGGCCTTGATGCTGCTCGCGGGCACGCCCTCCTGGTCGACCCGGCCGGCCTGCGGGGCCAGGACCTCGGCGGCGAGTTGGCGGGCTTCGGTGACGAGCGGGTGCGGAGTGACGGTCATGAACGAGATTCTCCCGGTGTCGGGGTGCGTTGTGTCTCTACAGCGGTGCTCCCTTCGTGTAGGAGAGGGGGGCAGAGTCGTGATGCACAGGAGGACGCGATGAAGTACTACCTGCTCAGTGCCATGAAGCCGGTCGGCGAACCGTCCGCGCCCGAAACCATGGTGGAGATCAATCGCAGACTGAACGTCTTCCACGAGGAGTTGCGCGAGGCCGGGGCCTGGGTCTTCGCGGGCGGACTCCACCGCCCGGACGCCGCGACCGTGGTGCGGCCCCTGGGCGACGAGGTCGAGGTGATCGAAGGGCCCTACGCCGAGCACAAGGAGTTCCTCGGCGGGATCTGCCTCGTCATGGCCCCCGACCTCGACGCTGCCCTGGAGTGGGGCCGCAAGGCGGCACTGGCCACCACCCTGCCGGTCGAGGTCCGTCCCTTCCTCGGCGAGGTCGACGACTGATGGACCGGCATCATGGTTCCGGGGCGATCCGGCGAACTTCCGTCCCGCTCATACGATTCCGTCTCATACGATGTACGCACCCCCGGGACCGAGGAGCAGGATGACCACATCGTCGCAGCGCCGGCCCCAGGACCTTCTGCGGCTCCTGACCCGGGCCGAGCGGCTGGCCGCGCGCCGTCTCCAGCCCGTCCTGGACGAGCACGGCTGCTCGCTCGACGCCTGGCGCGTGCTCGCCCTGCTCTCCGACGGCGCCGGTCACCACATGACCGCCATCGCCGAGGCAGCCTTCCTGCCGCCGCCGACCCTGACCCGGCTGGTCGACCACCTCGTCGACCAGAACCTCGTCCACCGCCGGGTCGACCCGCACGACCGCCGCCGCATCCTCGTCCACCTCACCCCGCGCGGCACGGAGTACTGGCGCCGCATCGACCGCGAGGTCCGCGCGGACTGGCCACTGCTCAGCGACGGCGACGAGGAACTGCTGCGCGCCCTCCTGGACCGGCTGGCCGCGACCCTCGACGAGACGACGGCCCAGGTCTGACGTCGACATCGACACCTGTGGTAAGCATCGGTCACCGTTGGTTACTTTCATGTATGGGGAATATATTTTGCCGGGTGCGGGGTTGGCCTGGTGATCGAGAACATCGAGAACGTTGAGTACGCATCGAGCCTGAGCGAGGCACCGTGAACCACCCCACGTCCACCGAGCAGCCCGCCGACATCGTGGCGCGCCTGCGCACCACCTTCCGTACGGGCCGCACCAAGCCCGTCGAGTGGCGCAAGGGGCAGCTCGGCCGCCTGCGTGAACTCCTCACGGAGCACGGCGACGACGTGGCCGCCGCTCTCCACGCGGACCTCGGCAAGAGTTCGGCCGAGGCCTACCGCACGGAGATCGACTTCACGATCCGGGAGATCGACCACACTCTCGACCACCTCGACGGCTGGCTGCGCCCCGAGTCGGCGCCGGTCCCGAAGCACCTCGGTGCCGACGCCACGGCCTGGACGCAGTACGACCCGCTGGGCGTCGTCCTGGTCATCGCCCCCTGGAACTACCCGGTGCAGCTGCTGCTGGCCCCCGTCGTCGGCGTGCTGGCGGCCGGGAACGCCGTGGTGGTCAAGCCGAGCGAACTGGCCCCCGCCACCTCCGAGATCGTGGCCCGGCTGCTGCCGCAGTACCTGGACACGGACGCGGTCGCCGTCGTCGAGGGCGGCGTCCCGGAGACCACGGCCCTGCTGGCCGAGCGCTTCGACCACATCTTCTACACCGGCAACGGCGCGGTCGGCCGGATCGTGCTGCGCGCCGCCGCCGAGCACCTCACCCCGGTCGCCCTCGAACTCGGCGGTAAGTCCCCGGCGTTCGTCGACACCGGCATCGATGTGGACGTCGTCGCCGACCGGCTGGTCCGGGGCAAGTTCCTCAACGCCGGCCAGACCTGCGTCGCCCCCGACTACGTCCTGACCGACCCCGGGACCGCCGCCGCGCTGGAGCCCGCGCTCGCCGAGGCCGTCGAGAAGCTGTTCGGCGCGGACCCGGCCACCTCCACCGAGTACGGCCGCATCGTCAACGAACGGCACTTCGACCGGCTCGCCGGACTGCTCGACTCGGGCCGGATTGTCACCGGCGGTGCCAAGGACCGTACGACGAAGTACATCGCGCCGACCGTCCTCTCCGACGTCGACCCCGCCTCGCCCGTGATGCAGGAGGAGATCTTCGGACCGATCCTGCCCATCGTCACCGTGCCCGGACTCGACGAGGCGATCGGCTTCATCAACGACCGCGACAAGCCGCTCGCGCTGTACGTGTTCACCGAGTCCGGCACGACCCGCGAGCGCATCGCCGCCGAGACCTCCTCCGGCGCCGTCGGCTACGGGCTGCCGCTCGCCCATCTCACCGTCTCCGACCTGCCGTTCGGCGGGGTGGGGGAGAGCGGTATGGGCAGCTACCACGGCCGCTACTCGATCGAGACGTTCAGCCACCGCAAGGCGGTCCTGGCGAAGCCGCTGAGCTGACTCGCCACCGCTTTTGCGGAACTCGTCTTCGCGGAACTCGGGCCCCCCTTTGGTGCGTTGGCTGGTCTATACCCTTGACTGGTCCAGACCAAGGGAGTTGAGTGTGCCTCCACACCCCCCACCACGGCCGCCCCACGCCGTGGCCGGCTGAGGCCGGCACGTGCGCCAAGGGCTAGCCCCGCGCTGCCCTTGGGCGGGAGCGGCCGTGCTCCGCGAAGGAGTTGATCCTGTGTCGAGGCGCCGTATCTCCGCACTCCTGACCGCACTTGTCCTCGGAACTGCCGCGCCGGTGCTCCTGCCGGCACCGAGCGCGTCCGCCGCGGCGTGTTCGAGCTACCCGGCCTGGGTGGCCGGCAAGGCATACGTCACCGGCAACATCGTCCGCTACACGGACGGCAAGGCGTACATAGCCGAGCACGACAACCCGGGCTATGACCCGACCATCAGCACCTGGTACTGGGAGCCGTACGCGTGCGACGGCTCAACCGTGCCCTCCGGATTCGTGGTCTCCGAGGCGCAGTTCAACCAGATGTTCCCGAGCCGGAACTCGTTCTACACGTACAGCGGGCTGACCGCCGCGCTGAGCGCCTATCCAGCGTTCGCGAAGACCGGCAGCGACACCGTGAAGAAGCAGGAGGCGGCGGCGTTCCTCGCCAACGTCAACCACGAGACCGGCGGGCTGGTCCACATCGTGGAGCAGAACACCGCCAACTACCCGCACTACTGCGACTGGAGCCAGCCCTACGGCTGCCCGGCGGGCCAGGCGGCCTACTACGGGCGCGGTCCGATCCAGCTCAGCTGGAACTTCAATTACAAGGCCGCCGGTGACGCACTCGGTCTCAACCTGCTGGGCAACCCCTGGCTGGTGCAGAACGACGCGGCCGTCGCCTGGAAGACCGGACTCTGGTACTGGAACACCCAGTCGGGTCCCGGCACGATGACCCCGCACAACGCCATGGTCAACCAGGCCGGCTTCGGACAGACCATCCGGTCCATCAACGGCTCGCTGGAGTGCGACGGGAAGAACCCCGCCCAGGTCCAGAGCCGCGTCGATGCCTACCAGCGCTTCGCGTCGATCCTCGGCGTCAGCCCCGGCGGCAACCTCTACTGCTGACGCGTCCAGTTGCTGACGCGTCCGCCTCGTCGCCGCGGAGAGTGAGAACGTCGCTCTCCGCGGCAGCGGCGGTTCACGCGCCCGAGATACCGCCGAGGCAGAACTGCCACACCTCGTCGGCGGTCACCGGGTGCGCGTGGCTGTCCGAGGGGACGCCGTTGGCCTGCGCAGAGAACATGACGGTCTGCATGAGGAGCGCCGCCAGCCGGCGGGGCTTGTCCGCGTGGATGCTGCCTGTTTCGGCGGCCTGCTCCAGAAGCTCTGTGAACAGGGTCAACAGGGGCAGATGCGCGGTGGCCACCTGGGCCGGGTGCTTGACCAGCAGTTGCAGGGCGAAGTCGCTGAACAGGGGGCGCTGGACACCGGGGTTGGGCAGCGACTGCTCGAACAGCATCTCCACCGCGATCCGGAGGCGGGGCAGCGGCTCGCCAGTGCCCGCTGTGGCCTCGCGGATCTCGGTCGCCGACGTGGACAGGGCGTCTTCGAACAGGGCCAGCAGCAGCTCGTGCTTGCCGTCGAAGTGCTGGTAGAAGCTGCGCAGCGACTGCTTCGAGCGGTCGACGACCTCCTGGACGGTGAAGTCTGTCGTCCCCTTCTCCGCGATGAGTTCCTGCGCCGCGTCCAGGAAGCGCTGAACGCGCTGCTCAGCACGCTGTTTGGCGGCACGGGTGGATCGCTCGACGGCGCGTTGGCGCCACGCTGGCTCTTCGGGGATGGCGGTCACCTGTAGAACGATACTGCACTTCAGCGGTAACCAGGCGAAGCTCCCTACCGAATCACGCACCGCAACTTTCGAGACTCTTACTTGCATGGAATGAGAATGTTATTCTCACCTGCATCGCGGACGTCCGGAGCAGTGCCCGCGCGGCATCGAGTCGTCGAAACGAGGGTCGTCTGACATGGCATGGGACTTTTCCACCGAGCCCGAGTTCGAGGAGAAGCTGGAGTGGATCAGGAGGTTCCGCGCCGAGCGCGTGGACCCACTGGACCTCCTCTACCCCGACCGCGCCTACCATCCCCTCGACGACGAGACCGGCCCGGTCGTCCGCGCCCTCAAGCAACAGGTGCGCGACCAGGGCCTGTGGGCCCCGCACCTCGGCCCCGAACTGGGCGGACGCGGCTTCGGACAGCTGAAGCTGGCCCTCATCAACGAGATCCTCGGTACGTCGAGCTGGGCCCCCGTCATCTTCGGTACGGCGGCTCCCGACACCGGCAACGCCGAGATCATCGCCCGCTACGGCACGGAGGAACAGAAGGAGCGCTACCTCCAGCCCCTGCTGGAGGGCGAGTGCTTCTCCTGCTTCTCGATGACCGAACCGCAGGCCGGCGCCGACCCGAAGATGTTCACCACCCGGGCCGAACGCGACGGCGACGACTGGGTCATCACCGGCCGAAAGTACTTCTCCTCCAACGCCCGCACCTCGAAGTTCGTCATCGTGATGGCGGTGACCGACCCGGACGTCAGCCCCTACAAGGGCATGTCGATGTTCCTGGTGCCGAGCGACACCCCGGGCATCCGGATGGAGCGGAACGTCGGGCTGCTCGGCGAGGGCCCCGAGGACGGCATGCACGCGCTGATCGCGTACGACGGCGTCCGCGTCCCCGGCGACGCGCTGCTCGGCGGCGAGGGTCAGGCGTTCGCCATCGCCCAGACGCGGCTGGGCGGCGGACGCGTCCATCACGCGATGCGCGTCGTCGGGCAGTGCCAGCGGGCGCTGGACATGATGGCCGAGCGCGCGCTGTCACGGGAGACCCAGGGCAGCAGGCTCGCGGACAAGCAGCTCGTGCAGGCCGATCTCGCCGACTCCTACGCCCAGTTGACCCAGTTCCGGCTGATGGTCCTCTACACGGCCTGGCAGATCGACCAGTACAACGACTACAAACGCGTCCGCAAGGACATCGCGGCGATCAAGTTCCTGACGCCGAAGGTGCTGCACGACGTCGTCTACCGCTCGATGCATCTGCACGGCGCCCTGGGTGTCTCCAACGAGATGCCCTTCGCCGACATGTGGACCGGCGCGGCCGTCATGGCCGTCGTCGACGGACCGACGGAGGTCCACAAGATCACCGTGGCCCGCGATCTCCTGCGCGGCTACGAGGCCACCCCCGGACTCTGGCCCACCCAGCATCTGCCCGCACGCCGGGAGTGGGCCCGCAAGCAGCTGGAGAACCTGTGAACACCGAGTCGCTCGCCCGCTGGCTGGACGGCCAGGACATCGCCCCCGGAGAACCCGTCGAGGTCTCCCTCATCTCCGGGGGCACCTCCAACGACATCTACCAAGTCCGGCGCGGCGACCGCCAGTTGGTGCTGCGCAAGCCGCCCGAGAAGGTCCCGCCGGGCCGCAACGAGACCATGCTCCGGGAGTTCCGGGTGCTGAACGCCCTGAACGGGACGGACGTGCCGCATCCGGAGGCCGTCGCGGTGTGCGAGGACACCGAGGTCATCGGGTCCTGCTTCTACCTCATGGGCCATGTCGACGGCTGGTCGCCGATGAACGTCGAGGGCGGCTGGCCCGAACCCTTCAAGAGCGACCTCGCCCTGCGACCCGGCCTGGCCTACGAGTTGGTGGAGGGCATCGCCCGGCTCGGCAACGTCGACTGGCGGGCCCAGGGGCTTGAGGGCTTCGGGCGGCCCGACGGCTTCCACGACCGTCAAGTGGATCGCTGGCAGGCCCACTTGGCCAAGTTCAAGTTCCGCGAGATACCGGGACTCGACACCGCCGCCGACTGGCTGCGCGCGCACCGGCCCAGCCACTGGACCCCGGGCATCATCCACGGCGACTACCAGTTCGCCAACGTGATGTTCCAGCACGGCGCCCCCGCCCGCCTCGCCGCCCTCGTCGACTTCGAGATGGCCACCGTCGGCGACCCGCTCCTCGACCTCGCCTGGGTGATCATGGGTTGGCCGAACGCCGACGAGGACCGCACCCAGAAGGGGTACGTGAGCTACGAGGGCATGCCCGACCGGGCCGACCTGCTGGAGCACTACGCCAAGGTCAGCGGCCGGGACGTGAGCGAGATCGACTACTACGTGGTGCTGGCCCGCTTCAAGATGGCCATCGTCCTCGAAGGCGGCTACGCCCGGCACGTCAAGGGCGAGGGCGGCAACCCGAAGATGGCCTTCTACGGCGACACGGTCCTGACGATGGCCGCCCAGGCCGCCGAACTGGCCGCGACGACCCGGCTATGAGAGCCGCCCGCTGTCACACCCTCGGCGGCCCGGTGGTCGTCGAGGAGGTTCCGGAGCCGACGGGCGAGGTGCTGGTCGATGTGGAGTACGCGGCGGTCAACTTCGCCGACGTGCTGGTCATCGAGGGCGCGTATCAGGTGAAGGCCGAGGTGCCCTTCACCCCGGGGAGCGAGTTCGCGGGCGTGGTCGTCCGGGACGGGCACGGCTTCCGCGCCGGGGAGCGGGTCTTCGGCTCCGCCTTCGTCGGGGCCTTCGCCGAACGCGTCGCCGTCCCCGCCACCAGCCTCCACCGCGTCCCCGACGCCGTACCCATGGAACGCGCGGCGGCCTTCGGCGTCTCGCACGCCACCGCGTTCAACGCCCTGCGCCTGGTCGCCGACGTACAGGAGGGCGAGCGGGTCGCGGTGCTCGGCGCCGCCGGCGGGGTCGGCCTCGCCGCCGTCGAACTCGCCCTGCTGCTGGGCGCGGAGGTCATCGCCGTGGCGTCGAGCGAGGAGAAACGCGCCGCCTGCGCCAAGCTCGGTGCCCAGACCGTCCTGCCGTACGAGAACCTGAAACGCGCGCTTCAGGAGGTCGGCGGTGCCGATGTCGTCGTCGACCCGGTCGGCGGGCCGCACTCCGAGCAGGCGCTGCGCGGGATGCGCTGGGGCGGCCGGTTCGTCAACGTGGGTTTTGCGAGCGGGGAGATACCGAGCATCCCCTTGAACCTGGCGATGCTCAAGGGCGTCACGATCCACGGCTTCGACTTCGGCGGCTGGGCCCGGCACGACCGGGAAGCGCTGGTCGCCGCCCGCACCCAACTGCACCGACTGTTCGCCGAGGGGGCCATCAACCCCCGTATCCATGCCGTCCACCCGCTCGACGAGGTGGGAGCCGCGCTGCGGCTCGGCCGGGGTGCTATCGGCAAGGTTCTTCTGGAGGTCGCCCGTGGAGTTTGAATTCGACGAGGACCAGCGGATGCTGCAACGCATGGTCCGCGAGACGGTGGCCAAGTCGCGGGCCCTGCCCGAGGACCAACTCTGGTCCATCTACCTGGAGTTGGGCTGGCTGGAGGCCCCTCCGGTGGAACTGGCCATCATCCTGGAGGAGTTGGGGTACGCAGCTGATCCGACGCCCTTCCTGGCCACGGCCACCTGGTTCGCGCCGCTGGCCGGACGGCTGCCGAACGGCTCGGGGACAGCCGTCTTCGACGGCGTTGGTGAGTTCGTCCTCGACGCCGACCGGGCGGACGAGATCGCGCTCCTCACCTCGGACGGTGTGGTCGTGCGAGGTGGGGCAGAGGTGCGTTCCGAGCGGGTCGCCGTCTTCGATCCGACCATCCATGTGGCCCGGGTCGACCAGCCTGAACTGGTCGCCGGTGTGCCGGAGTTGGCGTTGATGGGGCTGGCGATCTCCACCGTCGGCAGCTGTCGGCGCATCCTCGATCTGGTCGTCGCGCATGTGAAGCAGCGGCAGCAGTTCGGCGTGCCCATCGGGTCCTTCCAGGCGGTCAAGCACAAGGCCGCCGACATGTACGTCGCGATCGAGCGGGCCCGGGCGCTCGCCCTCTACTCCGCCCTCACCATCGCCGAGGACGACCCGGAACGGGCGCGGGCCGCCGCGATGGCCAAGGCGGCGGCGGGGGAGTGTCAACGGCTGTGCTTCCAGAGCGGGTTCCAGCTCTTCGGCGCGATGGGCTACACCTGGGAGAACGAACTGCAGATCCACCTCAAACGGGCCAAGGCCGGTGACCTGCTGCTGGGTACGGCGTCCGTACACAGGAAGGCGCTGCTGGTATGAGACTCGCCGCCGACCCCGAGATCGAGGAGTTCCGGGCCGAGTTCGCCGCCTTCCTCGACGCCAACCTGCCCACCGCCGAGGAAGCCGTCCCTCGTGCCAAGTCGAGCGCGGACGTGCCTCCGTGGGCGCGGGCATGGCAGCGCAAGCTGTTCGACGCGGGCTGGCTGGTGCCCGGCAACCCGCCCGAGTACGGCGGACGCGACGCCACCCTGCCCCAACTGCTCGCCCACGCCGAGGAGATGTCCCGGCGCCGGATCTACCACAGCTTCAATCCGCAGGGCGTCGGCATCATCGCCGCCTCCATCCTGAGCTTCGGCACCGAGGAGCAGAAGCAGCGGTGGGCCGCGCCCATCCTGCGCGCGGACATGACGGCCGCCCTCGGCATGAGCGAGCCGGGCGCTGGCTCCGACCTCGCCGGGCTGCGTACGCGCGCGGCCCTGGAGGGCGACCACTTCGTCGTCAACGGGCAGAAGGTGTGGACCTCCGGCGCTCATGACGCGGACGTACTGCTGACGTTCGTACGCACCGATCCCGAGGCGCCCAAGCACAGGGGGATCAGCGTGCTGCTGATCCCCACCGACACCGAGGGCGTGGTCCGGCGGCCCTTCGGGTCCATCGCGGACCCCGACGACTTCGACTTCAACGAGGTGTTCTTCACCGATGTCCGGGTGCCCCGCGAGAACCTGGTCGGCCCGCTGAACGAGGGCTGGAAGGTGGCCAACGGTTCGCTCGGGCACGAACGGACCCTGCTGTGGCTGAGCTACGCCGAGCGGCTTGAGGACCTGATCCGGGACGCGGCGTGCGACGAGGAGTGGTACGCCACGCTGCTCATGGACTTCCAGGCGCTGAAGCTGCTGGGCTACCGGCAGCTCGGCGCCGACCGGAACCCGGCTGAGGTGTCCGTGCTCAAGCTGTTCGGCTCGGAGGCCGTGCAGAACGCCACTCTGCGCGCCCTGGAGGCGCACGGCACCGAGGCTCTGCGCCACCCCGCCTCGACGGCCCCGCACTTCCACATGAACATGGAGGTGTTCTCGTCGAGCTGGTTCGAACGGTATGCGCGCAGCTTCGGCGGGACCATCGCCGGCGGCACCTCCGAGATCCAGCGCAACATCATCGCCGAGCGCATCCTCGGCCTGCCCAGATAGCCGCCGGGACCGATAGAGGGAGCACGCAGATGGACCAGATTCTGTACGAGGTCAAGGACCGGGTCGCGGTCATCACGCTCAACCGGCCCGAGGTCGCCAACGCCCAGACGATGTCGCTCCTCGACGATCTCGACGACGCGTGGAGCCGGGCGGCGGCCGACGAGGACGTACGCGTCATCGTGCTGCGCGGCAACGGGCGGCACTTCTCCGCGGGGCACGATCTCAAGGACCGCTGGCCGGGGCCGAAGGAGATCACCTTGGAGTGGATCTACAACGCGGAGACCCGCCGCTATCTCGAATACACCCTGCGCTGGCGGAACATACCCAAGCCGTCGATCGCCGCCGTGCAGGGCAAGTGCATCGCGGGCGGGCTCATGCTCTGTTGGCCCTGCGATCTGATCGTGGCCGCCGAGAACGCCGAATTCTCCGACCCCGTCGTCCACATGGGCATCGGGGGCGTCGAATACCACGGCCACACCTGGGAGTTGGGCGCCCGCAAGGCCAAGGAGATCCTCTTCACCGGGCGGGCCGTCACGGCGGCCGAGGCGGAGCGGGTCGGCATGGTCAACCAGGTCGTCCCGCTCGACGAACTCGACGCGGCCACCATGGAGTTGGCCGACCGTATCGCCCAGATGCCGCCCTTCGGGCTCCGGCAGGCCAAACGGGCCGTCAACCAGAGCCTCGACGTCCAGGGCTTCTACGCGGCGATCCAGTCGGTGTTCGACATCCATGAGACGGGGCACGGGAACGCGCTGAGCGTGAGCGGGTATCCGGTGCTGACCCGGCTGGAGGGCATGAAGGAGCACATCAAGAGCCAGTAGCCGCACGGGAGTTGCGGCGGCGGACGTACGAGCGGGCCGCTCGGCGGGGGTGTGCGGTACCCCGCCGAGCGGCCCTGTTCATGCGGCTCGCGTCATGCCCGCTCGTCGCGGAAGACCTTGCCCCCCTTCATGACGAACCGCACGTCGGCCAGTACCGACATGTCCTCAAGTGGGTTGCCCGGTACGGCGATCAGGTCCGCGAGCAGGCCCTCCGCGATGCGCCCGCGGTCGTCCGCGTCGATCAGCTCGGCCGCGTTGACCGTCGCAGCTCGCAGCACCTCCAGGGGCTCCATGCCCCGTTCGACGAGCGCGACCATCTCCTGGGCGCCCTTCCCGTGCGGGATCGCCGGCGCGTCCGTGCCCACCGCCATCCGGACGCCCGCCTTGGCGGCCCTGGCGACGACCGACCGGGCGTGCGGGAAGACCTCGGCGGCCTTGGCGCGCAGTTCGGGCGCGGCCCGGGAGACGTCCATGCCGTCGATCAGCGCGGTCGTCGGCACGAGGAAGGTGCCGCGCTCCGCCATCAGCGCGATGGTGTCGTCGTCCAGCAGGAAGCCGTGCTCGATGCAGTCGATGCCCGCTTCCACCGCCGACCGCACCGCGTCGGCCCCGTGCGTGTGCGCGGCCACCTTGAGCCCGCGCCGATGGGCCTCGTCGACGATGGCCCGCAACTCCGCGTCGGAGTAGTGCTGCGCGCCGGGCGTGCCCGTATGGGACATGACACCCCCGGACGCGCAGACCTTGATGAGCCGCGCCCCGTGCTTGATCTGGTACCGCACGGCCTTGCGCACCTCGTCGACCCCGTTGGCGACGCCCTCCTCCAGGGAGAGCGGCATGATGCCGGGGGCCAGCGCGCCGAACACGCTCGGGTCCAGATGACCGCCGGTCGGCGTGATCGCATGCCCGGCCGGGATGATCCGGGGCCCCTCGATCCAGCCGGCGTCGACGGCCTTCGCGAGGGCGACGTCCAGCAGATAGCCGCCGGTCTTCACGAACAGCCCGAGGTTCCTGACCGTGGTGAAGCCCGACCGGAGGGTGCGCCGGGCGTTGCCCACGGCCCGCAGCATGCGCAGCGGCGGATCGTCCTGGACCATGGACAGGACCGGGGTCTCGCCCCGGCCGCCCATCAGGAGGTTGACCTCCATGTCCATCAGACCGGGCAGCAGGGTGACGTCCCCCAGGTCGAGTACGTCACCCCCGGCGTCGCCGGTCCGCGCGATGCGGTCCCCGTCGACATGGACGAGGCCCGGTTCCTCGAACTCCCCGGTCTCGACGTGCAGTACACGCGCCGCTCTGAGCGTGACCACGACCGGTCAGACCTTGGGTTCGACGACGAGGTCCATATAGGCGGCCCCGCTGTCCGGCACCCGGGCCTGCTTCCACACCTCGACCGGGAACGACACGTTCACCAGGGAGAACATCAGCAGAAGCAAGTTCCGCTCGGGCTCCGGCAGTTCGTCGAGCGGGAACTTGTCCAGGTGGTCGGAGGCCTGCTCCAGAAGCGGGAACGCCACGTCGTAGAAGGCCTGCATCTCCTCCATGGAGCTGGCCAGCCGCTTGCTGTAGCGCTCCCGTTCGGTCTCCAGGACCCATGCGCCGAACGGTTCGAGCACCGCGAACTCACTGGGCAGCATCGGTGTGCTCCTTGACGTAGTCGGCGACCGTCTTGTGCAGATGGCGGAGCAGCAACTCCTGGTCGCAGAGCGGGAAGTCGGTCACGACCCGGCTCTTGAGCATGGTCTGCGTGGCCTCCAGGGTGTTGCCGTCCTGAAGGGCGTACTCCTTGAACGTCACCGCCGCGAGCTCCTGCTTCAGCCGCTCGCGTGCCGTCTTGGCGGGCACGAAGTACAGGTTGGCCTCGAAGATGTGCTTGTCCACCGCCGTCGGCCAGTAGTGGTACGTCAGATACCAGCCGGGCTTCCAGATCAGCAGCGTCATGTTGGGGAAGAACTCGAAGGAATCGTTCCCCCACGCCCGGTGCCCACCCGGGTTGAGCCCTGGGGGAAGCGGGTCGAGCCCCTCGATGTCGGGGGCCTCCCACGGGCCGAACAGGCCGCTGCGCAGAACGCGTTCGATGGGCTTGACGATGCTCAGGTCCTTGGGCGGGGACATGCCTCCCCAGGACGAGATCATCGAGTGGGGGCTGTGGATCTCGTAGTGCAGCGCCTCGTACCCGACGTTGAAGAGCTTGTCGGCCTCGTCCTTGACGGCCTGCTTCATGTGCAGGACGGGCGCGTGGTAGAACTCCGCGAACGCGTCGATGAACAGCTTCCAGTTGCTGCCGACCTCGGCCTTGTAGGTGAAGACCTCGGTCATCTCGTGGAAGGGGTAGCCCTCCAGGCCCTTGGCGAACTCGCCGAGGTACTCCTTGAGCGGCTGGGCGTTCGGGTCCAGGTTGACGAAGATGAACCCTTCCCAGATCTCGCAGCGGACCGACTTCAGGCCGTAGTCCGCCTTGTCCAGGTCGAAGAACTCCTGCTCCTGCTGGACGAAGGTCAGATCGCCGTCGAGGCTGTAGCGCCAGGCGTGGTACTTGCAGGTGAACTGACGGCAGGTGCCCTTGACCTCCTCGCCGGGGAAGTCGTTCCACACCAGCTTGTTGCCGCGGTGCCGGCAGATGTTGTGGAAGGCGCGGATCTCCTTGTCCTTGCCGCGCACGATGATCAGCGAGGTGTCGGCGGCGGCGAGTTCCTTCGTGAAGTAGCTGCCGGTCTTCGGTACCTGCTCCACGCGCCCGACGTTCAGCCAGGTCCGCTTGAAGACGGCCTCCCGCTCGGCCTCGTAGTACGCGGGGTCGATCGAGTCCTCGTAGTTCACCGGACTCGTGCCCAACTCGGGGTACTGCTCGGTCCAGCTTCCGGCCGCCGGCTTGGCGAAGTGTGGCATGATCACTCCCTTCTCCAAAATGAGAATAGCATTCTCATCACGAGGTATTGAAGTTCTCTTCCGGGATTCCTGGATCCAGCTCCACCTCGAAGGTGTTGAAGGCCGTGGCCAGCAGGCCGTACGTGCCGACCGTGAACACCAGATCCATGAGCTGGTGGTCGTCCAGGTCCGCGGTGAGGGCCTCGTATGTCGCGTCGGACAGCTGCGAGTCCGTCTCCAGCTCGTCCACCGCCCGGTTGAGGGGTGTGGGGGCTCCGGTGCGGACGAGGTCGATCTCCTCGTCGGTGACTCCGGCCTTCCGGGCGATCAGGACGTGCTGTGCCCACTCGTACTGACACCGTCGTCGCCAGGCCACGCGGAGGACGGCCAGCTCGCGGATTCGTTTGGGCAGCGTCGAGTCGACCAGGAGGTACTTGTTGAACGCGAGGAACGCCTTGGCCAGGTCGGGATGCCGGGCGAGCAGTCCGAGCGCGTTCGAGGGCGGTTTGCGGGCGTCGGGCGCCGAGGGGCCCAGCGCCTCCATGTACTCGGCGTACGGGAGGGGTGTGACGCGGCGCGTGCGGTTCACGTGTTGCGCCCGCCGTTCACGCCCAGGATCTGCCCGGTGATGTATCCGGCCTCCTCCGAGACCAGGAACGCGCAGGCCGCGGCGATGTCCTCGGGGCGCCCCACCCGTCGTACCGGAGTGCGCTCGATGTGTTCCTCGACCGTCCCGCCGAGCAGCTCGCGCGACTCGGCCTTGCGGAGCATGGGTGTGTCGATGAAGCCGGGCGGGACCGCGTTGACGGTGATGCCGGCCGGGCCCAGTTCGAGCGCGAGTGACTTGGTCAGGCCGTTGACCGCCGACTTGGCCGCGACGTAGTGCGTCATGAACTGCTGCCCGGACTGTGCGCTGGAGGAGGAGATGTTGACGATCCGGCCCCAGCCGGCCTCCAGCATGTCGGGCAGCGCGGCCTGGACGCAGTGGAAGACGCCGTTGAGATTGACGTCGATGATCCGTTGCCAGGCGGCGAACGTCAGATCCTGGAAGCGCTTGTAGCCGGCCACCCCGGCCGCGTTGACCAGGACGGTGACCGGCCCGAGCCGCTCCCGGACGGCGGCCAGCGCCGCGTCCACCTGGGCGCGGTCGGTGACGTCGGCGGTCTGTGCGAACGCCGGGGCCGAGTCGGAGGGGTTCAGGTCGAGGGTCGCGACCTGGTAGCCGTCGGTCTTCAGTCGCTCGGCGATCGCCAGCCCGATTCCGGAGCCACCTCCGGTGACGACCGCGGTCTTCATCGTGTCGATCATGGAAATCTCCCTTCCGTGATTGAGAAGACTATTCTCGCTGCTGGTCCGCCGGGTAGTGCCGTGCGGATCTCGGCTCGATGCCGTGGGAGGTCGGGATGTGGGGTGATGTGTCCCGGCGGCCCTCCGTCCACCTCCCACTTCCTGTGACGCCGGACATTCTCGTGTTCGGATGGTTGATTTGCTGAAAGTGAGAATGTAGTTTCCGCCACATTGGAGCAAGCCGCCCATCCCGAGCAAGGAGACAGGATGCGGTTCCAGGACAAGGTGGCGATCGTCACCGGTGCGGGACAGGGAATCGGCGAGGACTACGCCCGGGCGCTGGCCGCCGAGGGGGCCCGCGTCGTCGTGGCCGAGATCAACGAGGAGCAGGGACAGCGGGTCGCCAAGGACATCGACGGGGCGCTCTTCGTCCGGGTCGACGTGGGGGACCCCGAGTCGGCCGAGGCGATGGCCGCCGCCGTGGTCGCCGAGTTCGGGCGGATCGACTACCTGGTCAACAACGCCGCGATCTACCACAGCATGAAGCGTGAAGGCCTCACCACCGTCGACCTGGGCTACCTCAACCACTTCATCCAGGTGAACCTGATGGGCGCGCTGTACTGCACCCGGGCGGTCATTCCGCACATGGCGGAGGGCGGCGCGATCGTCAACCAGTCGTCCACCGCGTCCTACATGGCCTCCGGCTACTACGGGCTCGCCAAGGCCGGCATCAACCACCTCACCGCCTCGCTCGCCGCCGAACTCGGCGGCCGGAAGATCCGGGTCAACGGCATCGCGCCGGGGCCGACGGACACCGAGGCCACGGGCACCGTCGTACCGAAGGAGCACCAGGACGCGATGGCGCAGCGGCTCGCGCTCGGGCGGATGGGACAGCCCAGTGACCTGACCCCGACCGTGCTGTTCCTGCTCTCCGACGCCGCGGGCTGGCTCACCGGACAGGTCGTCGCCGTCGACGGTGGCCAGGGGGTCCGGCTGTGAGGCGGCAACTCGGCGACGTACGGGGGGTCCTGCGGTGAAACGGCTGCTCATCGACGGAGCGCTCGTCGGGACCGAGAACACCTTCCCCTCGCTCAACCCCGCCACCGGCGAGGTCCTCGACCAGGCCCCCGACGCCACGGTCGCCCAGACCGAGGCCGCCGTGGCCGCCGCCCGCCGCGCCTTCGACACCACGAGCTGGGCGACCGACGTCCAGTTCCGCATCCGCTGTCTCGACCAGCTCCACCAGGCGCTGACCGACCATCTGGAAGAGCTGCGCGAGCTGACGATCGCCGAGGTCGGCGCACCCCGCATGCTCACCTACGGCCCCCAGCTCGACGACCCGGTCAAACTGGTCCGCTTCTACGCCGACCTGCTGCGCAAGTACCCCCTGACCGAGGACCTCGGCGAGGTCGAGATCCGCGGCCAGCGCCACCGCCGCTGGGTGGAGAAGGAGGCCGTCGGGGTCATCGCCGCGATCACCGCGTACAACTACCCGAACCAGCTGGCCCTGGCCAAGCTCGCGCCCTCACTCGCAGCAGGCTGCACGGTCGTCCTCAAGGGCGCCCCGGACACCCCGTTGACCACGCTGTTCCTCGGTGAACTGATCGCCGAGCACACGGACATCCCGCCCGGCGTGGTCAACGTGCTGACGTCGACCTCCGTCGAGGCGGCCGAGGTGCTCACCACCCACGCCGACGTCGACATGGTCTCCTTCACCGGCTCCACCGCCACCGGCCGACGGATCATGGAGGTCGCGAGCCGCACCGTGAAGAAGGTGTTCCTGGAACTCGGCGGCAAGTCCGCCATGATCATCCTCGACGACGCCGACTTCACCACCGCCGCCATGTTCGCGGCCGGCACCATCTGCTCCCACTCGGGACAGGGCTGCGCGCTCACCACCCGGCTCCTCGTACCCCGGGCCCACCACGACGAGATCGTCGAGAAGGTCGCCGCGGGCCTCGCCCGGATGCGGATGGGCGACCCCGCCGACCCCAAGACCTTCGCCGGTCCGCTCATCAGCGCCAAGCAACGCGACAAGGTCGACGGCATGGTCCAGCGGGCCGTCGCCGCGGGCGCGAAGCTCGTCAGCGGCGGTACGAAGGTCGACCCCGGCTTCTACTTCACGCCCACCCTGCTCACCGACGTCGACCCGGACAGCGAGATCGCCCAGGACGAGGTCTTCGGACCCGTGCTCGTGGTCATCCCGTACGACGACGATGAAGACGCCGTCCGCATCGCCAACAACTCGGTGTACGGACTGTCCGGCGGGATCCAGAGCGGCGACGACGAGCGGGCCATCGCCCTCGCGCGCCGCATCCGCACCGGCACCTTCAGCATCAACGGCGGCAACTACTTCGCCGCGGACGTGCCGTTCGGCGGCTACAAGCAGTCCGGCATCGGTCGGGAGAGCGGTGTTCCGGGGCTTGAGGAGTTCCTGGAGTACAAGTCCTTCGCGGCGGTCGTCCGGTGAGGCCGCTGGAGGGAATCCGGGTCCTCGAAGTCGCCATGTACGGCTTCGTCCCCTCGGCGGGCGCCGTCCTCGCCGACTGGGGTGCGGACGTCATCAAGGTCGAGCACGCCGTCAACGGCGACCCGCAGCGCGGCCTCAGGCAGACCGGCACGTTCGTCGTCGAGGGCGATCCCAACCCCAACGTCGAACACGCCAACCGGGGCAAGCGCAGCCTGGGCCTCGACATCTCCCGGCCCGAGGGCCGCGAGGTGCTGTACGACCTGGCCGGGCGCGCCGACGTGTTCCTCACCAGCTTCCTGCCCGGACACCGCGAACGGTTCGGCATCGACGTGGACGACATCCGCGCCGTCAACCCGGACATCGTCTACGCCCGGGGGAGCGCCCTGGGCCCGCGCGGCCCCGAAGCGGTCAAGGGCGGCTACGACATGACCGCCTTCTGGTGCCGGGCCGGCACCGCCGCCAGCATCACCCCGGCCGGCACCGAAGGCATGATCAGCCCGCCCGCACCCGCCTACGGGGACACCATCTCCGGGACCAACCTCGCCGGCGGCATCGCGGCGGCCCTGCTGCGACGCGAACGCACCGGCGAGGCCTCGGTCGTCGACGTCTCCCTGCTCGGCAGCGGCGTCTGGGCCATGGGACACGCCACCGCGCTCTCCCTCCACCTCGGCAGGCCCTGGGTCGCACCCCCGGCGGGCGCCCACGGGTCCCTGGCCAACCCCCTGTCCGGGCTGTACTCCACCTCCGACGGCCGCTACCTGGCCTTCGTCATGATGCAGCCCGGCAAGTTCTGGGCCGACGTGTGCCACCACATCGACCGCCCCGAACTCGCCGACGACCCCCGCTTCGCCACTGCCGAACTCATCGCCGCCAACACCGAACAGGCCGTCAAGATCCTGCGCGAGGTGCTCGCGGGCCGCACCCTCGCCGACTGGACGAAGCGCTTCGCCACCCTCGCCGGGCCCTGGGCCCCCGTACAGGACACCCTCCAGGTCGGCGAGGACGCACAGGTGAGGGCCAACGAGTACCTCGTCACGGCGGGCGAACTCCAACTCGCCGCCAGCCCCGTGCAGTTCGACGTCACCGCCCCCGTACCGCTCGGGCCCGCGCCCGAGTTCGCCGCCCAGACCGAGGAGATCCTCCTCGAACTGGGCCTGGACTGGACCCGCATCCTCGAACTGAAAGAGGCGGGCGCGGTCACCTGATCACCGCAGCTGGGTGATTCCCGCAGTTCCAGAACCTTTTCACCTGGAGGACCGATGAGACGACTGCTCATCGCGACCGCGCTCGTCCTGGCCCTGGCCGGGTGTTCCGACCGCTCCACCACCACATCCAGTGCCGGCGAGCCGTCCACATCCGGGTCCGGGGCCGCCGCCAACGCGGACTTCGGCACACTCAAGAACGTCTGCCACTCCGGCAGCCCCAAGTCCGTGACCGAACAGGGCATCACCGACAGCGAGATCAAGGTCGGTGTGTTCAGCGACATCGGCTTCACCAAGAACCCCGAGTTCGTCAACGCGGCCAAGGTGTTCACCTCCTGGTGCAACGCCGCCGGCGGCATCAACGGACGCAAGATCGTCCCCGTCACCCGCGACTCCAAGCTCATGGAGGTCCAGCAGCGGATGATCGAGGCCTGCCGGGACGACTTCGCCCTGGTCGGTGGCGGTGCCGCCTTCGACGGCACCGGCGTCAAGGAACGGCTGAGCTGTCTGCTGCCCGACTTCCCCGCGCAGTCCAGCACGATCAACGCCCTCGGCGCGGACCTCCAGGTGCTCGCCCAGGGTGCCGGAGTCGGCTACGCGCCCTACACCGGCTACTACACCTGGCTGATCAAGGAGGCCCACCCGGACTCCGCCGACCACGTCGGCATCATCTCCGGCGACGTCCCGCTCACCAAGGTCCTCGCCGAACAGGCCAAGGAACTGATTCCGGCCATCGGCGGCAAGGTCGCCTACACCGACGTCTACCCGGCGGCCGGCGTCTCCGACTGGACTCCGTACGCGCAGACCATCAAGAGCAAGAAGATCAAGGGACTCATCTTCAACGGCCAGTTCAGCCAGCTCGCCAAGCTGGAACAGGCGCTCACCAACACCGGCTACCAGCTCGACTGGATCGACACCAACAACAACGCCTACGGCCCCGCCTTCCTCCAGTTGACCGGCAGCGCGCTGGCCAAGCAGAACAGCTACGCCGACCTCAGCGGTGTCACCCCGCTGGAAGAGGCCTCCAGCAACCCGGCGACCAAGCAGGTCGAGGACCTGTTCGCCAAGTACGCGCCCGACGCCGAGGTCACCCTGCCCGCGCTGCGCTCCTTCGACGCCTGGCTGCTGTTCGCCACCGCGGCCGGCGAGTGCGACGAGCTGACCCGCAAGTGCGTGTACGAGAACGCGATCAAGCAGACGGAGTGGACGGCGGGCGGACTCCAGGCCCCGATGGACCTGACGAAGGTCACCAACCCGCCCGAGTGCTTCAACGTCGCCAAGGCGACCGAAAAGGGCTGGACCGTCGCCGACTTCAAGCCGGATCAGGGCTCCTACCGCTGCGACATCCCGGCGTACAAGTACAAGAAGTCCTACGGCAAGCCGATGACGCTCGCCGACGTCGGCAAGTCCATGGCGGATCTGAAGTAGCGGGCGGGAGCCCCAAGTCGTGGCAGAACGCCCGAAGTTGCGGCAGGAAGGATGCAGGTCGTGAAGGTACGGGTCGACCCGGAGCGCTGCCAGGGGCACACGCTCTGTGCCATGCGGGCGCCGAAGGTGTTCGAGCTGAGCGAGATCGACGGTCACTCGTCGGTGATCGACGAGGAGGTTCCGGACGATCAGCAGGACCAGGTCGTCGAGGCGGTCAGGTCCTGTCCGGAACGCGCGATCTTCGTTTCCTGAGGGGAGCACAACCACACGATGACCACGGACGACGACGCCGACCGCAAGAAGCACACGGTCCACTTCGACCGGCACACCCCCGAGTACCGGCACCAGTTCACCGAGACCACCCACGAACTGCAGTCCAAGTGCCCCATCGCCTGGACCGAGACGCACGGCGGCCACTGGGTCGCCAGCGGCAACCGTGAGGTCTTCGAACTGGCCCGGGCCGCCGAGTTCATCTCCAACGACCACGACGTCAAGGGCGAGCGGCGCGGATACCAGGGCATCACCATCCCGCCGCCGTCCAAGGAACGGGGCCAGGTCCAGGGCGGGTTCCTGGAGATGGACCCGCCGGAACAGCGCCACTACCGCCAGGCCCTCAACCCCTATCTCTCCCCGGCGGCCATCAGCCGCTGGATCCCGGTCGTCGACGAGGTGGTGCGCGCCGCCATCGACGAGAAGATCGAGTCCGGCCGCATCGACTTCGTCGACGACCTCGCCAACATCGTCCCGGCCGTCCTCACCCTGGCGATGATGGGCATCCCGCTCAAGGACTGGACCGTCTACAACGAGCCGGCCCACGCCTCCGTCTACACCCCGCCCAACTCGCCCGACATGAAACGCGTCGCCGAGATGGCCCGGAACATGGGCATCGGCCTGGCCACGGCCATCGCCGAGATCCGCGCCAACCCCAGGCCGGGACTCGTGGACGCGCTCATCCACGCGGACATCAACGGCAAGACCCCGCCCGACAGCGAACTCCTGGGCGTACTGGCCCTGTTGATCGGCGGCGGCTTCGACACCACGACCGCGCTCACCGCACACGCACTGGAATGGCTGGGCGAGAATCCCGCTGAGCGGGACAGGCTCAGCCGCGAACGGGACACCCTGCTGGACTCTGCCACGGAGGAGTTCCTGCGCTTCTACGCGCCCGCGCCGGGCGACGGACGCACGTTCTCCGCCGACTGCGAGATCGCCGGAACACGCTTCAAGGAGGGAGAACGGCTCTGGCTGTCCTGGGCGATGGCCAACCGCGACCCCTCCGTCTTCCCCGACCCCGACACCGTCCAGCTGGAACGCCCGGCCAACCGCCACAGCAGCTTCGGCCTCGGCATCCACCGCTGTATCGGCTCCAATGTCGCTCGTACGGTCTTCAAGCGCATGGTCACCCAGGTGCTCGACCGTATGCCCGACTACCAGTGCGACCCGGAGGGCACCGTTCACTACGAGACCATCGGCATCATCCAGGGCATGCGCCACCTCCCGGCGACCTTCACCCCGGGTCCCCGGCTCGGCGCAGGGCTCGACGAGACGCTGGAGAAGCTGCAACAGGTCTGTGACGAGCAGCGGATCGCCGAGCCGGTGACGGTCCGCAAGGCGAAGGCGCAGATCACCCCATGACCGAAGAGACACCCGACACGTCGGGACGCGCCGCGCCGGAGATCACCGAGGAGAACGCCTTCTTCTGGGCCTCCGGCGCGGACGGCCGGCTGCGCCTGACGGAGTGCGGGTCCTGCGCGGCCCTCATCCATCCGCCGCAGCCGGTGTGCCGCTACTGCCACGGGCACGAGACCGGCGTGCGGGCCGTCTCCGGCTTCGCGACCCTGATCGGCTTCACCGTCAACCACCGTTTCCCCGCACCCGGGTTGCCGACCCCGTTCGTCGTCGCCCAGGTCGCCATCGAGGAGGACCCCCGGGTCCGTCTCACCACCAATGTCGTCCAATGCGAGCCCGAACAGCTGAAGTTGGGCATGCGCATGGAGGTCGTCTTCGAGCGGGCCGGGGAAGCGTGGCTGCCCCTGTTCCGCCCGGCTGCCGACCAGGGGGAGCCGGCGCCCTTCCCCGCGGACGCCATCGAACCGTCCCAATTCCGGTCCCACGTACGGCCGATGGTGACCTCGGAGAAGTTCGAGGACAAGGTCGCGATCACCGGTGTCGGCGCCTCGGAGATCGGGCGCCGCCAACTCGTCCCGCCGCTGTCGCTGACCGTGAAGGCCTGCCAACGCGCCATCGCCGACGCCGGGTTGACCATCGACGACATCGACGGTCTGGCCGCCTACCCGGGCGCCGGAGCCTACGGAGGCTTCGCCGAGGGCGGGGTCACCGCGCTGGAGGCCGCGCTGGGCGTCCGGCCCACCTGGTACAACGGCGGCAGCGAGACCTTCGGCCCCGGCGGCTCCCTGGTCGCGGCGATGCTCGCGGTCGCGGGCGGCCTCGCCCGGCATGTGCTGTGCTTCCGTACGGTCTGGGAGTCGTCGTACGGCGAACTGGTCAAACGCGGCCGGATCGCCGCGCCCGGCGCGGGCGCACCGGCGGCGGGCTGGATGAAGCCCTTCGGGGCGTACTCGGCCGCGCACACCCTCGCCATGAACGCACAGCGCCACTTCGACCGCTACGGCACCACCCGCGAGACCCTCGGCTGGATCGCCCTCAACCAGCGGGCGAACGCCGCGCTCAACCCCACCGCGATCTACCGCGATCCGATGACCATGGACGACTACCTCCAGGCCAGAATGGTCACCACCCCCTTCGGCCTGTACGACTGCGACGTGCCCTGCGACGGATCGGTCGCCGTGATCGTGTCCGCCGTGGACGCGGCCCGGGACCTCGCCAAACCGCCCGTCCTCGTCGAGGCGGTCGGCACCCAGATCCTCGAACGTATCGAGTGGGACCAGAGCACGCTCACCCACGAACCCCAAGTCCTAGGCCAGTCCGCGCACTTGTGGACCCGTACCTCACTCCGCCCCACCGACGTCGACGTGGCCCAGCTCTACGACGGCTTTACCTTCAACTGCCTTTCCTGGATAGAGGCGTTGGGCTTCTGCGGGATCGGCGAGGCCAAGGACTTCCTGGACGGCGGCAAGAACATCGCCCGCGACGGACTGCTGCCCCTGAACACCCATGGCGGACAGCTCTCGCACGGCCGCACCCACGGCCTGGGGCTGGTCCACGAGGCGATCACCCAGCTGCGCGGCGAGGCCGACGCACGCCAAGTGGCGGACGCCCGGGTCGCCGTCGTCAGCACCGGCGGACTCGCCCCGAGCGGTGCGATCCTCTTCCGGACCGACACATGACCGGTGCCTCACGCGTCGTCGTCGACGTGGACGGCATCGCCGTGTCCGCACTCCTGCGCGAGGCACGGCAGCCGCGCGCCGTCGTCCTCGCCCTGCACGGCGGGGCCGCGTACTCCGGGTACTTCGACTACCCGGACCGGCCCCGGCTGTCCCTGCTCCGCGTCGGCGAGTCCCTCGGCTTCACCGTCATCGCCATCGACCGTCCCGGATACGGCAGTTCGGCCCCGTACGCCGACGAGTTCACCTCCGCCGAACGGCGCGTCGACGTCGCCTACGGCGCCGTCGAACGCCTCCTCGCCGCCCGCCCGCGCGGAGCCGGCGTCTTCGTGCTGGCCCACTCCATCGGCTCCGAACTCGGAGTCCGTATGGCGGCCGACGAGCGGCGCGGCGGGGACCTGCTCGGCCTGGAACTCGCCGGCACCGGACGCCGTCACCACGACGACGCGGCCGGCATCCTCGGCGACTGGCGGCAGCGGCCACCGAACAGCGGGGTGCGCGACCTGCTGTGGCAGCCGTCCCGGCTGTACGCGGACGACGTGGTCGGCGGCGCCCGCATCTCGTCGCGCTCACCCGCGTACGAGGGTGCCGTCGCCCGGAGTTGGATCGACACGTTTCCCCAGCTCGCCCCACGGATACGCGTCCCCGTCCACTACACCCTCGGCGAGCACGAGCGGGTGTGGAGCGGCGGACCCTCGGCGCTCGCCGACATCGCCTCCCTGTTCACCGCGTCGCCCCGGGTAGCCGTCGACGAACAGACCGGCGGCGGACACAACTTGAGCATTGGGTTGACCTCTATGGCCTATCACCTCAAGGTGCTGTCGTTCGTGGAGGAGTGCGTGCTCGCACGCGAGGAACAGACTTCGGCGGCGGAGGTCGCCGAACGGCAGCAGGGGAGAGCAAGTTGACGAACGCGGAAGTGGTCGCGTTGCTGGTCGTCCGAGTGGTCCTGGGCGTCATCATGATCGCGCACGGACTCAACCACTGGCGGGGCGGCGGAAAGATCGAGGGCACGGCCCGCTGGTTCGGCGGGCTGGGACTGCGGCACGGCAAGCTGCAGGCGTGGATGAGCGTGGTCACCGAGATCGGCGCGGGCGCGCTGCTTGTCCTCGGTCTGTTCACCCCGCTGGCCTGCGCGGCGGTCGTCTCGGTGATGCTGGTCGCGGGGCTCCTGGCCCACCGGACCAACGGGTTCTTCGTGTTCAAGGACGGCTACGAGTACGTCCTGATGCTGGCTGTGATCTCCGTGGCGCTCGGGGTGTTCGGGCCCGGCAAGGTGTCCCTGGACCACGCGGCCGATATCGAGATCACCGGCTGGGCCGGCGGCGGTATCGCGCTCGGCGTGGCCGTTGCGGCGACGGCGGGACTGCTGGCGACGTTCTGGCGTCCCGAACGGCCCGCGAAGGCAGCGGAGGCGCCGGCGACCGAACCGGCCGCGCAGGAGGCCGGCTGATGCGCGTCGGATTCATCGGGCTCGGCAACCAGGGCGGGCCCATGGCACGGCGGATCGTCGACGCGGGGTTCACGACGACCCTGTGGGCGAGGAGACCCGCCTCGCTCACCCCGTTCGCCGGTACGCCCGCCCAACGTGCTGTCTCCGCAGCCGAGTTGGCCGCCGCCAGTGACCTCGTGTGCGTCTGTGTCGGCGACGACGCGGACGTCGAGGAGGTGATCGTCGGCGACGAGGGCGTCCTCGCCGGGCTCCGGCAGGGCGGGGTGATCGCCGTGCACAGCACCGTCCACCCCGACACCTGCCGCCGGCTTGCCGACCGGGCCAGACTGCGCGGGGTCGCCCTGGTCGACGCGCCGGTCAGCGGAGGCGGCGGCGCGGCGGCCGAGGGACGGCTGCTGGTCATGGTCGGGGGCGAGTCCGGGACCGTCGCCTTCTGCCGACGCGTGTTCGAGACGTACGGCGATCCGGTCGTCCACATGGGCCCGCTGGGCTCGGGGCAGGTCGCCAAGCTGCTCAACAACGCCCTGTTCACGGCGAACCTGGCGACCTCCGCCGACGTACTCGCCCTCGGGCGCAGCCTCGACGTGGACCCGGCCGGCCTCGCCGACGTCCTCGCGCACGGCAGCGGGGCGAGCTTCGCGCTGCGCCGGGTCGCCGCGGACGGCGGCACCCTGGAACGGCTCGCCGCCCACGCCGGTCCGCTGCTGCGCAAGGACGCGCGGCTGCTGGCCGACCTCGCCGAGGAGGCGGGCACCCCGGCGGGCACGACCGTGATGCGGACTGCCGACGATGCCCTCGCCCTCATGGCGCAGAGCGCCGTGATCCCGGCGCCGGGGGTTCGCCCGGTCCGGGGAAGGGTGCGTGGGCGGCGGGCCGGCTGAGTCGGTACAAGCCAAGTCGGTACAACACGTCAACTACCGCTCGCCACAGTCGAATCCCAGCCGATTCCCGCAATTGGAAACGGCCTTCTCATTATTGAAGAGCATTGATATCGTCCGGTGTGAGGGTGACGAAGGGAGCCGTACAGGCCGTGAACGACTTCGACGCGATCGACTTCTTCCGGGACGAGGGCCCCGTCGCGGACCCCTACCCGTACTTCGAGGCTCTACGCGGCCAGTGCCCCGTACAGCGCGAGAGCCATCACGACGTGATGATGGTGACCGGGTACGACGAGGCGGTGCAGGTCTTCAGCGACTCCGAGACGTTCTCGTCGTGCGTGTCGGTGACCGGGCCCTTCCCGGGGTTCCCGGTCCCGCTGGAGGGCGACGACATCAGTGAGCTGATCGAGCTGCACCGGGACGAACTCCCGATGAGCGACCAGCTGCCGACGTTCGACCCGCCCATGCACACGGCCCACCGCGGGCTGCTGATGCGGCTCATCACGCCGAGGCGCCTCAAGGAGAACGAGGCGTCCATGTGGCACCTCGCCGACGCCCAGCTGGACGAGTATCTGGCCGCGGGCGAGGGCGACTTCATCGGCGGCTTCGCCGGGCCGTTCACCCTGCGGGTCATCACCGACCTGCTCGGCATCCCCGACGCGGACCGGGACGAGTTCGTCGAGGAGCTCAACCGGCCGCACGGCGACCCGGGTGTCGGCAGCACCAGTGGCGAGATGACGCACACGCCGCTGGAGTACCTGTACGACCGCTTCGCGGCGTACGTGGAGGACCGCCGCCGCGAACCCCGCGACGACGTGATCACCGGCCTCGCCGTCGCGACCTTCCCCGACGGCTCGACCCCCGATGTCGCCGATGTCGCCCGGGTCGCCACCAACCTGTTCGCGGCCGGTCAGGAGACCACCGTCCGGCTGCTGAGCAACGCGCTCAAGATCATCGCCGAGCAGCCCGAGATCCAGGCCCTGTTGCGTGCCGAGCGGGACCGCCTCCCGAACTTCATCGAGGAGGTGCTGCGGATGGAGAGCCCCATCAAGGGCGACTTCCGGCTCTCCCGCACACCGACCACGGTCGGCGGTGTCGACATCCCCGCCGGCACCACGCTCATGGTCCTCAACGGCGCCGCGAACCGCGACCCGCGCCACTTCGAGGACCCGCAGACCTTCGACGCCACGCGCGCCAACGCCCGCCATCACCTTGCGTTCGGCCGTGGCGTCCACACCTGCCCCGGTGCGCCCCTCGCCCGCGCCGAGGCCCGCGTGGCCATCGAACGCATCCTCGACCGTACGTCCGACATCAGGATCTCCGAACGGGTGCACGGCCCGGCCGACGCCCGCGAGTACCGGTACCTGCCGACGTACATCCTGCGCGGACTGACCCACCTCGGCCTGGAGTTCACCCTCGCAGAGGAGCCCGCCCGATGAAGGCCGTCGTGGACGAGGACCGCTGCCGGGGACACGGCGTGTGCTGGACCCTGTGCCCCGAGGTCTTCGACCTCACCGACGACGGGTACGCCGAGGTGCTGGTGCCGGAGGTTCCGGCCGAGCACGAGAGCGCGGTGCGCACGGCGGTAAGCAGTTGCCCCGAGCGGGCCATCGTGTTGAGCTGAGGCCCAACTGCACAGTGAGCCGAGAGGAGTTGGCGATGCCCAAGGGGTACGTGATCGTCACCGAAGCCATCAAGGACCCGGCGGGCATGGAGGCCTACGCCCGCGCCGCGGGGGCGACGCTGGCGGCGCACGGGGCGAAGATCCTGGCCGTCCACGACGGGGCGGAGGCGCTGGAGGGCGAGTGGCACGGTGACCGGACCGTCGTCCTCGAATTCGAGTCGGTGGAAGCGGCCCGCGCCTGGTACGAGTCCGCCGAGTACGCGAAGGCCAGGCCCCTGCGGCAGGCGGCGGCCGACTCCAATGTGGTGATCGTCGCCGGTTTCGAGCCTCCTGCCGGGAACGGCTGACACCAGCCCGGAACACAGAGTCAACGCCCGCCTGTCCGGCGGGCGTTGGTGTTTGTGGCGCACCCTGCCGAAAACCGTCGCCGACCGCCAGTGGCCGAAAGGGCCGATTGTGTGGTGTGGTGACCGTACTGTCACATCGGTGTGTCAGTGGCGGAGAGGGTGACGCGTGGAGACGACGACCCGGCGCGAGGAGATCCTGGGTGCTGCCCTGGAGGTGTTCGCCGAGCGCGGCTACAGAAGGACCTCCATCGACGCGGTCGCCGAACGTGCGGGCCTGACCCGGCAGGGCGTCCTGCACTACTTCCCCAGCAAGAAGCGCCTGCTGCACGCCCTCCTCCAGCGCCGCGAGGACCTCGCCCGCGAACACCTGGCGGGCCATGCGTACGAGGACCTGCCGAGCCTGGTCGCCGACGTTGTCGCGTACGACCACCAGAACGCCGGCCTCGTCCAGATCCACAGCGTGCTGATCGCGGAGGGGATCATCGGGGACGACCCCGCCCACGCGTTCTGCCACGACCACTACCGCTCGATTCAGGACAACACCGTCGCCCATCTGACCAAGCTCTACGGCGACCGCCTGCCCAGCGGCCTCACCCCGCGCGCAGCGGCGAGCGCCCTGGTAGCGATGCTCGACGGCATGCAGTTGCAGTGGCTGCTGGACGACGAGCAGTCCGACTACCCCGAGATCATGCGGGACGTGATGACCCTTCTGATCGGGTCCACGCCCGGATGAACCCGGCCATGGCCGTCACCGTCTCGGGCCGCAGCCGCTCCGCGTCCTCCCGGACCCGCAGATCCACGGTGACCCCGGAGCGGGCCGCGCGGGCGGCGAACCCGAGCGAGTCGTCCAGCAGCGGATCGGTGCCCGCGACCAGCAGCTGCACCGGCGGCAGCCCGTGCAGATTGGCGTGCAACGGGCTGAGCAGCGGGTTCGTCGGCTCGGTGCCGGCCGCGTAGAGGGCGGCGCGCAGTCGGAGTTCGTCGACGTCGAAGGAGGGCTCGGCCGCCGCGTTGAACAACAGGCTCGGCGCGTCCAGGGTCAGATCCAGCAGCGCCGAACCGAGCACCGCGCACTGCGGCGCCGCCGCCCCCATGTCCCGCAGCCGCACCAGCAGCGAGGCCGCGAGCCCGCCCCCGAGCCGCTCCCCGGCCAGCGCCACCGGCCCCCGGGCCCGGCAGGAGTCGTACACCGCGTGTACGTCGTCCAGGGCGCCCGGGAACGAGCTGCGGTAGCGCGGACAGACGACCACCGCGCCTGTCCGCAGCGCGAGCCGCTCGGCGAGGTCGAGCGCCGACTCCGGGGTGCCGGAGAGATGCCGGTCGCCGTGGAGGTAGAGGATCACGAGATCGGTGGGTTCCGGAGGGCGGACGATCAGCCCGATCGGGCTCGACTCGACGCGCACGGGGCCCACTTGGTTCGTCTCCGTGTCGCTCTGCTCGGAGCGGACGTCGGTCAAGTCGGGCTGTGCGTGGGTGGGTTCGGGTGGGGTGTGCGGGCGGTCGGTGCGGGCTTGCGTCAGGACGGCGGGGCCGCCGGATCGGCGTGCGGTCGCAACTCGGGTCCGCGCCGGGTCGGTTGCCCGCGCATCGGGTGCGGCCACTCGCGTGTCGGTCAAGTCGGGCTGTGTGAACGCGGGTTGCGCGGACGCGGGCGGGCGGTCGGTGCCTGCCTCTGCGGCAGCCTCGGCGGCGCCGTATCCGCCTGCGGCCTCAACTCGTGTGTCATCCACGGGGCATCACCCTTTCCGCTGCCTGCCAGTGCTCGTCGGACACCCACAGCCGGGCGAAGGCGTGGGCCGCCTCGTCCGCCGTGAGGTCTCCGGACACCACCCGCTTGATCTCCTGTGCCGGGCGGGTGGCGAGTGTGCGGGCCAGCGTGCGCCAGCCCTCCTCGAAGGCGGACCGGGGGAGTACGCGGTCCACCAGGCCGAGGCGTTCGGCCTCCGGCGCGGCGAGGATCTGCGCGCTGCCGGCGAGCAGGAGCGCGCGGCCCCTGCCGACCAGGGCGGCGAGCCGTTCGGCGCCGCCCCACGCGGGCATGATCGCCAGGGCCGTCTGGTTGAAGCCGATCCTGATGTCGTCGGCCGCGATCCGGATGTCGGCGGCCACCGCGACCTCGGCACCGCCGCCGAAGGCGTGGCCGTTGAGGGCGGCGATCACCGGTCCGGGGAAGGCGGCGATCCGGTCGCAGACGCCACGCATCCGCAGAGCCATCGCGAGCGCCTCGTCCTCGGTGCGGATCGCGGCGAGTTCCTTGAGGTCGCCGCCCGACACGAAGGCCTTGTCTCCGGCGCCCGTGATGACCAGGGCCCGGGCGCCCGCCGCCGCGTCGAGGGCCTTGTCCAGCTCGTCCATGGTGGCCGGTGCGATGGCGTTGCGGGCGTGCGGGCGGTTGATGGTGATGACCGCCAGGCCCTCGTCCAGTTCGAGTTCGAGATCAACCATGTGTGCCTCTTCGGTCGGTGGGGCGCGGGCTTCGGGTCTCGTACTCAGGTCTCGTATCGCGTACTCAGGTCTCGTACTCGACGGTGACGTGCGGGGTCACCGGTTCGCCCTGGCAGGTCAGGACCCAGCCCTCGGCGACCTCGTCGTCGTCCAGGGCGTTGTTGACGCGCATCTTGGCCTCGCCCTCGGTGAGCCGGGCGATACAGGTGCCGCAGTTGCCCATCTCGCAGGAGAAGGGCGGCATGAGGCCGGCCCGGCGGGCGCTCTCCAGCAGCGACTCGCGGGGATGCTGGTCGACCGTGCGCCGCTTCCCGGCGAGGACGACGGTGACCGTGCCGCCACCGGTCTCCGGTACGGCTTCGGCGGGGTCCTCGGGTGCCTCGGGTGCCGGAGTGAAGCGTTCCGCGACGATCTGCCCTGCATCGGCCCCCTGTGCGAGAAGCGTGCTCTCGGCCAGCTCCATGAACGGTGCGGGACCGCAGAGATAGAAGTCCGCGTCCAGGTCGTCCCCGACGAACGCCTGTATCTCGGCGCCGGTGACGAGTCCCTGGGCGTCGTCGAGGTGGTGGCGGATCTCGAATCGGTCCGGGTGCCGTTCGGCCAGCTCGGACAGCGTGTCGCGGAAGATGACCGAGGCCGCGTCCCGGTCGGCGGCCAGGACCCGGACCCGCCGTCCGGTCGTGGCCAGCGCGGTCTTCACCAGCGAGAGGACCGGCGTGACGCCGCTGCCGCCGCAGAGGGCGACCAGCGGTGTCGTCCCCTCGCGCAGACAGAAGACCCCCGCCGGAGACGTGGTCTCGATGAGATCGCCTGGGGTGAGGTGGTCGTGCATCCAGTTCGACACCAGACCGCCCGGAACCCGCTTCACCGTGGTCGTCAACTCGATGTCGGTGTCCGGCGAACTCGACATCGAGTAGCTCCGCAGGGTGCCGCACGCTCGTACCGTCAGGAACTGCCCGGCGCGATAGGGGAAGGGGGCGTCGAGCACAAAGGTGCGCGTGTCGGCTGTCTCCTGGACGATCCGCTTGATCCGGACCGGGTGGAAACCGTGGTCTCGTACCATGTATGGAATTTACCTTCTCCCTCTGCGAGAGTGCAATTCTCGTTACGAGGGAAGGAGTTCCCGCGATGCGAACCATCCCCACACGCACGGTCCCCGCAGAACTGGCCAAGCGCTATGAGGCGGAGGGCTGGTGGATCCGCGACACGCTCGGTGACCTGCTGGCTCATGGTCTGGCAGCCGCCCCCGACACGGAGTTCCGCGTGCACTCGGCGGTCCGGCCCTGGACGGGGACCTTCGCCGACGTCGAGCGCGTCGCACGCCGGCTGGCGGCCGGGCTCCGGGCGTGCGGGGTGGGTCCCGGCGACGTGGTCGCGTTCCAGCTGCCCAACTGGATGGAAGCGGCGGCGGTCTTCTGGGCGTCGGCCTTCCTCGGTGCGGTCGTCGTGCCGGTCGTCCACTTCTACGGGCGCAAGGAGGTCGGCTACATCCTGGACGCGGTCCGACCGCGCGTGTTCGTCACCGCCGCCCGCTTCGGCCACCTCGAACACCAGCTCGACCTGAGTGCAGGTGTGCCGGTGGTCGGTGTCGTCGGGCGGGACTTCGACGACCTGCTCGCCGACGAACCCCTCCCCGGGGTCCTCCCAACGGATCCGGCGGGACCGGCACTGATCGCGTTCACCTCCGGAACGACCCGTGACCCCAAGGGAGTTGTGCACAGCCACCAGACCCTCGGCTTCGAGACCCGCCAACTCGCCGGGCTCTACCCGCCCGACCGGGGCCGCCAGCTCACCTCGGCCCCCGTCGGCCACTTCATCGGCATGGTCAACGCCTTCCTCATCCCCGTCCTGGACGGCACCCCGGTCAACCTCGCCGACGCCTGGAACCCCGGCGCGGCCCTCGGCCTGATGAAGAGCGACGGTCTGACGGTCGGCGGCGGCGCCGCGTACTACATGACGAGCCTCCTCGACCACCCCGACTTCACCCCCGCCCACCTCGCCCGCATGAAGTACGCGGGCCTCGGCGGCTCGGCGGTCCCGGCCGCCGTCACCGACAGGCTGGCGGCGCTCGGCATCACCGTCTTCCGCTCGTACGGCAGCACCGAGCACCCCTCGATCACGGGCTCCCGCCACACCGCGACCGAGGCCAAGCGGCTCTACACCGACGGTGATTCCCTCCCCGGAGTCGAGGTCAGGCTCGCCGAGGACGGCGAGATCCTCAGCCGGGGACCGGATCTCTGCCTCGGCTACACCGACCCCGCGCTGACCGACCGGGCCTTCGACGCCGACGGCTGGTACCGCACCGGCGACATCGGGGTCATCGACGGCGACGGCTATCTCACCATCACCGACCGCAAGGCGGACATCATCATCCGGGGCGGCGAGAACATCGGTGCCCTGGAGGTCGAGGAGGTGCTGCTCGCCCTGCCGGCCGTCGCCGAGGCCGCGGTGGTGGCCGCCCCCGACGAGCGGCTCGGCGAACACGCGGCGGCCGTCCTGCGGCTGAAACCCGGTCATCCCGCGCCCACGCTCGACGAGATGCGCGCCCACCTCGACCGCGAGGGCCTCGCCCGGCAGAAGTGGCCGGAGGAACTGCACGTCGTCGACGAGTTCCCGCGCACCGCCAGCGGCAAGGTTCAGAAGTTCGTTCTCCGCAAGGACATTGCGGGCCGCAAGAAGTGAGAATAAGATTCTCACAATCTGCGAAGGAGGATCTCAATGCCGTCGCGCGAGCTGCCGTATCCGCTTTTCGACGCGGACAACCACCTGTACGAGACCGAAGAGGCGCTGACCAGGCACCTCCCCAAGCAATACGAGGGCGCGATCCAGTACGTGCAGGTGAACGGCCGTACGAAGATCGCGATCCGGGGGCAGATCAGCGAGTACATCCCCAACCCCACCTTCGAGGTGGTCGCCCGCCCCGGGGCGATGGAGGACTACTTCAAGTTCGGCAACCCGGACGGGAAGACCCGCCGCGAGATCTTCGGCGAGCCGATGCGCTCCATCCCCGCCTTCCGTGAACCGGGGCCCCGGCTGGAACTGCTGGACGAACTGGGCGTGCAGCGGACGCTGATGTTCCCGACGCTCGCCAGCCTCATCGAGGAGCGGATGCGGGACGACCCCGAACTGATCCACGCGGTGATCCACTCGCTCAACGAGTGGCTGTACGAGACGTGGGGCTTCAACTACAAGGACCGCATCCTCACCACCCCGGTCATCACCCTGCCCATCGTCGACAAGGCGATCGCGGAGCTGAACTGGGCGGTCGAGCGCGGAGCCAAGGCGATCCTGGTGCGCCCGGCCCCGGTGCCCGGCTACGGCGGCTCGCGCTCCTTCGCGTCGCCCGAGTTCGACCCGTTCTGGAAACGCGTCGTCGAGACCGGCGTCCTGGTCGCGATGCACTCCTCGGACAGCGGCTACGCCCGGTACACCAGCGACTGGGAGGGCGGGACCAACGAGATGCTCCCGTTCAAGCCCAACGCCTTCCGCGCGGTGTCCGAGTGGCGGCCGATCCAGGACGCGGTGGCCGCCTGGGTGTGCCACGGCGCGCTGTTCCGAGTCCCGGGGCTGAAGATCGCGCTCATCGAGAACGGCTCCTCCTGGGTGGCGCCGCTGCTCGACCAACTCCGCGACGTCCACAAGAAGATGCCGCACGAGTTCCTCGGGGACCCGGTGCAGGCCGTTAAGGACAGCATCCATGTCAGCCCGTTCTACGAGGACGACCTCGGCGACCTCGTCGACCTGATGGGCGTGGACCGGGTGCTGTTCGGCTCGGACTACCCGCACCCCGAGGGTCTGGCCCAGCCGCAGAGTTACGTCGACGCCATCCAGCACCTGAGCGTCACGGACCAGGCCAAGATCATGGGCGGCAACCTCTCCCGGCTGATCCCGGAATGAAGTGGGAGACCATCCCGCGGATGGTGCTGAGCGCGGCCGACCGCTTCGGTTAAGCCGAACCCGTCGTCGGCGGCGATCACAGGCGCACGTTCGCCCAGCAGGTGGACC
>NZ_JBSFDA010000054.1:0-58290 GCF_053593675.1 Streptomyces sp. NPDC002156
GCCCCCGGCGGCGGTGCGGGTGCGGGCGTCCCGCCGACCCTCACCGGCACCGGTGCGGCCCCCGGCATCGGCGGTGTCGGCGCGGCGTCCTTCGTCAACGGCATCGGTGGCCGGCTGCTGTCCTCGCCCAACGCCCGGCGCGTCGCCGTGGCCGCCGACGTCGACCTCACCGCCGTACGCGGGACGGGGCCGGGCGGGCGGATCGTCTCCGAGGACGTGGAGGAGTTCCTCGCGGCTGTCCCCGACAACTTGGTCGCGGCGGCCCCACAGGGCGGTACCTCCTACTCGCCGCTGGTCCGCAAGCTGGCCAAGGAACGGGACATCGACCTCTCCGAGGTGAACGGCACCGGGCCGGGCGGCCGGATCCGCCGGTCCGACCTCGACGCCGTCACGCCTGCGCCTGTTCGCCGGAACGCGGCGCCTCCGCAGGCCGGCGACGTCCTTCCGCTCACCGGAATGCGCGGCACCATCGCCCGCAGGATGCACGCCAGCCTCCAGGAGATGGCACAGCTGACGCACGGCTACGAGGTGCGGATGGACGCCGTGGTCTCCCTGCGGGACCGGCTCAAGGAGGAGTGGGCCGACAGCGAACTGCCGGTGCCCAGCCTCAACGACTTCCTGCTGAAGGCCGCTGCCCTGGCCCTGCGCGAGCACCCGCTGCTCAACGCGACGGTGCGGGAGGACGGCGTCCATCTGCTCGAAGGCGTTCACCTGGGCTTCGCGGTGGCCGTTCCGGGCGGCCTCATGGTCCCGGTGATCGAGGACGCGGTGGCGCTGCCGCTGCCCGAGATCGCCCGCCGGTCGAGGGCCCTGGCCCAGGCCGCGCGCGAGGGGCGGATCTCCCCGGCCCAGCTGGAAGGGGCCACCTTCACCGTCACGTCCCTCGGCGGATACGGCGTCGACTTCTTCACTCCTGTGATCAACCCCGGCAATGTCGCGATCCTCGGAGTGGGCAGGCTCAGGGACGGCGTCGAGTGGGTGGACGACCGGCCGCTGCGGACGCGGGTGCTCACCCTGAGCCTCACCTTCGACCACCGTGCCGTCGACGGGGCGCCGGCCGCCGAGTATCTGCGCACGGTCGGTGAGTTGCTGAGCAGGCCCCTCCGCCTGCTGGTGTGAGCCGAGATCTGCTGAGGCCGCCAGGCCTACGAGGCCTGTGCGGCCGGGTCCGCGATCCGCTCCGCGAGCTCGCCGACCTCGCGGACGAACGAGCGGTGCCCCAGCGACCGGTAGACGTCGTCGCCCCGGACCTGGGAGATCGCCGCGGTCTCCAGCAGCGCCAGCAGGCCCAGGCCGACCACCGCCGCCTCGGCGTCGGAGACGGTGTCGCGGGCCTTGCGGGTCAACCGCACCAGCTCGTCCAGCAACTCCGTACGGCTCTCCTGACGCAGCGCCTCCGAGTCCTGGCTCATACCGGCCGACGACACGAAGAACACGGTGGCGGCGGACCGGTGCTCGCCCATCCAGGCCAGCAGCGTGGTGACGGACGTTCCGATGTCCGAGCCGGGTTCGTGGGCCTGTGTGATCGCCTGCAACTGCTCGCGCAGCGCGGCGGCGAACGCCCGCATGGCCTCCGCCAGGACCTGGTCCTTGGAGGAGAAGTGGTAGTACACCGCCGCCGAGGTCATCTCCGCGCGAGCGGCGATGTCGGCCACCGTCACCTCGTCCGGCGGCTGCGTGGCGAACAGCTCCGTGGCCGCCTCGATCACCCACTGCTTGCGCGAGGGGCGGTGAGCGGCTCGGGTTCCGGATGTCGTCATGCTGTCAAGTATGCCGGGACCTCGGTGCGCCAGAGGCCAATGCGCAGCAGGAATTATGCGGACGGGCGGTTGGAGTTACTGGATACACTGGTCAGTACGCAGGGCCCACGGACACGGGGGTTCACGCCAGTCGGCAGGGAGCATGATGGCCACCACGAAGAACGGCAAGCAGCCCGCCCACCGACCCTCGCGTCGGCAGCACATCATCACCGCCGCCGTGCGTGTGTTCGGCCGCAACGGGTTCGCGGAGACCAGCATCCAGGACATCGCCGACGAGGCTCATGTGGTCCCCACGGCCGTCTACTACCACTTCGACGGCAAGGAGGAGCTGCTCGAACTCGCCATGCGCCGGGTCTTCGACCAGCTGAACGCGGTCGTGGAGGCGGCCCGGCCGGAGTCCGAGCCGGGTGACGCGGAGGGCCTGGTCCGCGTCATCGACGCCGTGTGGGAGTGGGTGGAACAGAACCCGGACGAGGCCCGGCTGTACCAGGTCCAGGTCGCCTCCGCCAACGGCAGCGTGAAGGTACTGCGGGACGAGTTCGAGCAGCGGCACATCCAGCGTGGCTACGACTATCTGCCCGAGGGCACCACGCGCAGCCCCCGGGCGGCGAAGGCCCGGCACGCGGCACAGGCGCTCGCGGTCCGCACACTGATCAGTACGACCATGCTGGTCACCGCGCTGCGGGCGGAGGGGGGACCACTGTCCCAGCTGCCCTCCCGGTCCGTGCTGGAGGCGGTCAGGGAGCTGGCGCTGCGCATCGTCGCCGCCGAGCAGAAGCCGACACAGCCGGCGCAGTCGAAGCAGCCGACTCAGTCGGTGGAGCCGGCCACGGCACGGACCTGAGACGGTTCACCAGGGCAGCGGCCTGCGCTCGGCGAACAGCCCGCCCGTCGTCCCGTCGCCCTCGGGAAGGGTCGCCAGCCAGACCGGGGTGTCCGCACCCTCCTCCGGCCCGCGCGGGGCGGACGGGCCGCCCATGCCGCTGCGGGTCCAGCCGGGGTCGGCGGCGTTGACCAGGACACCCGTGCCGGCCAGCTCGGCCGCGAGCATCCGGGTCAGTGCGTTGAGCGCCGTCTTGGAGATCCGGTAGGCGGGGTGCCGGCCGGAGTCCATCAGCGTCAGCGAACCGTACGAGCTGGTGAGGTTCACGACCCGGCCGTAACCGGCTTCCACCATGCCCGGGACGACGGCCTGCGCCACGCGCCAGGCGCCGGTGAGGTTCGTCTCCAGGGTCGCGCGCAGGATGTCCTCGTCGATGTACGGGGGCCGCAGTTCCCCGTCCAGGGACACTCCCGCGTTGTTCACGAGGACGTCGATCCCGCCGGTCAGCTCCCGGTACTCCCGGACCGCTTCGGCGACGCTCGTCGCGGAGGTCACGTCCAGGGCCAGCGGCAGTGCCGTCGGGCCGATGGCGCGGCACGCTTCCTCGGCCGCCTTCCGTTGCCTCGCCCCGACCAGGACCCGAAGTCCCCGGTCCGCGAGCTGCCGGCCGATCTCCAGGCCGATGCCGCGTGCCCCGCCGGTCACCAGCGCGGTTCTGTCACCCTGCCGCATGTCTCGCCCGCCGCCTCTCACACCGTCAGGACCGAGCACGCGCTGATGCCGGGCGCCCCGTACACATGGGTGAACCCCACCCGGGGCGCGCCCGGCACCTGCACACCGGGCGCCCGGCCCTGCAACTGCCGTACGACCTCGTGGAACTGGCGCAACCCGGAGGCGCCGACGGGCTCGCCGCCGGCCAGACAGCCGCCGTCGGTGTTGACCGGTATGCGGCCCGTGGGGTCGGTGGCCCCGGCGGCCAGCAGTTCCTCCTGCTCGCCGTGGCCGCACAGTCCGGTCTCCGCCAGGTGGATCAGCTCCGAGCCGCTGTCGGTGTCCTGCAACTGGGCGACCTGTACGTCGGCGGGCCGGACTCCGGCCGTTCGGAAAGCCGCCTCCGCGGCGTCGACGCTGGGGCTGCGGTGCGGTCCCGGCGGCAGCCAGGGCGAGAACACCTCGAACGAACCGAACCGCCGGGTCCGGAAGGCCAACGACGCCAGCCTGACCGGTCGTTCGCACAGGTCGAACGCACGGTCGCCGAGCGCCAGCACCAAGGCAGCGGCACCCTGTCCGGGCGAACAGAACATGTACTGGGTGAGCGGAGGACTGACTTCGGCGGAGTCCAGGATCTCCTGCTCCGTCAGCGGCTTGCGCCGCCAGGCCAGGGGGTGGTGCGAGCCGTTGCGGAAGGCCCGCGCGGCGACCATCGCCAACGCCCGCTCCGAGATCCCGTGTTCGTACAGGTACCGCTGGGTCTTCAGCGCGAAGAACTGCGTCGTGAGCATCATGCCGGTCTCGGCGTACCAGTCGCCCAGGCCGTAGCGGGCGGCGGAGACGTGGAACGCACCCCGTTCGTGCTTGTCGAACCCCACCGCCAGTCCCAGGGAGGCCTCGCCCGCGCGCAGTGCGTTGGCCACCGCGAGCACGGTGGAGGCACCGGTCGCGCAGCCGTTCTGCACATTGACGAACGGCACGCCGGTCAGGCCCAGTCGGCCCACCAGGGTGTCGGGCTTGCCGGACACGTCGGAGCCGCCGGCCGCGTAGCCGATGTCCTCCCAGCCGACACCGGCGTCGGCGAGTGCCTCGCGTATCGCACGCTCGGCCATGTCCATTCCGGTGACGCTCTCGTCGCGGCCGAAGGGATGCATGCCGCAGCCGACCACGTACACGTCGTCGGGCCGGCTCATCGCTCCCCGCCCGGCTCCGGGCGGAACGCGAAGGTCATCACGTCGGTTCCGTCCTCGTCCCGGTACGCGGGCAGCGTGGTCAGCCGGACCGGCAGACCGATCCTGATCTCCGCGCGGGGAACCGCAAGCAGCGCCTCGACCAGCACCTCACCGAGGTCCACATAGCCCACGTGGTACGGCCGGTGGCCGTCGACGGGCGGCCGGTACGGCGGTTTCGGCGCGAACGCCTGGAGCGTCCACGACCACACGCGCCCGCTCACCGGCAGCACGTGCGCGGACATCACCCCGCCCGAACACCTGGGGCACGAGTCCTGCCGGGGGAAGACGACGGTGCGGCAGCCGGAGCAGCGGGCGCCCGCGAGACGTGGTGCGTCCCCGCCGTCGAACTCCTCGTCTTCGAACAACGACTTGTCGATGAGCCTGGTGGTCATGTTCCGTCCCTCCTTTCTTCCACGTCACCAGCCCAGCAGCCCGGCCAGCCGTTCACGATGGTGTGCGGCGCCACCCAGCAGGACCGCGTCGGACTGGGCGCGCCGGAAGTACAGGTGCGCGTCGTGCTCCCAGGTGAAGCCCATCCCGCCGTGGAGCTGCACGCACTCGGCGGCGACGGAGACGAACGCCTCGCCGCACCACACCTGTGCCACCGCAGCCGCCTCGGCCAGCGCCTGTGGCGAGCCGTCCACCAGGACCGCGCGCACGACGGCCGACCGGGCGGCCTCGACCTGGAGCAGCATGTCGGCGCAGGCGTGCTTGACCGCCTGGAAGCCGCCGATCGCCCTGCCGAACTGGGTACGGTCGCGCACATGGGCCACCGTCATGTCCAACGCGGCCTGTGCTCCGCCCAGTTGCTCGGCGGCCAGCGCCACCAGGGCCACGTCCAGGGCGCGGGAGACGACGTCCGCCCCCTCGCCGCCGGCGGTCAGCGTCCGGACCCGGGCGCCGGAGAAGGTGATCACCGCCTGGCCCCGGCTGAGGTCCAGGGTGGGTACCCGGCGCACGGTGACCCCCGGCTCGCGCGGGTCGGCCAGGAAGAGGTCGACGCCGTCGGTCCCGGCCGCGGCCACCACCAGCGCCTGGGCGTCGGCGCCGTCGAGGACGAACGGCGCGGTGCCGTGCAGCAGGGGGACGCTGCCCTGCCACGAGACGGCCACCGGCACGGCGTCGGCCCGCCATGTCCCGTCGGGCGCGGCCACCGCCAGGGCGTGCACGGTGCCATCGGCCAGCCTGGCCAGCGCCTTGTCGGCCGTACCGCAGCCGGCCAGTACCTGCCCGGCCAGCACGGTGGAGGACAGCAGCGGGACCGGCGCCAGGGTCCTGCCCAACTCCTCGCAGACGACGGCGATCTCGGCGAGGCCGCCGATGCCTCCCGCCGCCTCGGGCAGACCGAGGGCCGCGAGGCCGACCTGCCCGCCGAGGGCCTCCCACAGCCCGGCGTCGATACCGGGAGCCTCCTCGGACAACCGCCGTACCGCGGCGGTGCCGCCGGCGTCCGCGCACACCGACCGAACGGTCTCGCGCAGATCCTCCAGCTCGGTGTCCGACAAGGCAGTGCTGTCGGTCACGGTGCTTGTCATCGTGCGCTCCCGCCGTCGCCGTACCGCTCCCGCAGGGCACTGTGCGCTGCCGCCATCCGGGCCACCGGCACGCGGTGTGCGGAACAGGAGACGTAGTCGAGACCGAGGCCGTCGCAGAACGCGATCGACTCGGGATCCCCGCCGTGCTCACCGCACACGCCCAGCTTGATGCCTGGCCGCACCGCCCGTGCCCGCTCGACCGCCAGGGCGATCAGCGCACCGACCCCGTGCGGATCGAGGCGGGCGAACGGGCTGGCGGTCAGGAACCCGCGCTCCTGGTAGTTGGCGAGCACCTGGCGCTCGACGTCGTCCCGGGAGAACCCGTAGGTGAGTTGCGTGAGGTCGTTGGTGCCGAAGGAGAAGAACTCGGCGTGCTCGGCGAGTTCGCCGGCCAGCAGCGCCGCCCGCGGCGTCTCGATCATCGTGCCGAGCCGGTACGGGACCTCCACCCCGGTACGGGCGGCGACCGCGTCGGCGGCACCGCGTACGTACGCGGCTGCGGCGGCCAGTTCCTCCGGCAGGCTGACCAGCGGGATCATCACCTCCAGCTCCGGCCGGACGCCGGTGGCGGAGACATCGGCCCAGGCAGTGAAGAGCGCCTCGGCCTGCGCCGGGTAGAGCCTCTCGTGCAGCAACGCCAGCCGCACCCCGCGCAGCCCGAGCATCGGGTTCGCCTCGCGCAGCGCGGCGGCCCGCTGCTCCTCGGCCGCGTCCAGGGCCTGCCCGGGGGCGGGCAGGAACTCGTGCAGCGGGGCGTCCAGCAGGCGCACGGTCACCGGACGGTTTCCTACGGCGGTCAGCAGCGCCGTGAAGTCCTCGTGCTGGGCGCGCTCCAGCGCGACCAGCGCCTCGTCGCGGGCGGCCGGGTCGGCGGCCAGGAGCACCCGGCGGATCAGCGGCAGCCGCTCGCCCAGGAACTGGTGTTCCGTACGGCACAGCCCGACACCCTCCGCGCCCAGGGCGAGGGCCGTCTCCACCTCGGCGGCCGTGTCGGCGTTGACCCGCACGCCCAGCCGGCGCGTGTCGTCCGCCCACTCCAGCAGCGTGGACAGTTCCGGCGGCGGTCCGGCCACACTGACGCTCAGCGTCCCCGCGTAGACGGCGCCGGTACGGCCGTCCAGCGAGACCGGGTCGCCCTCGCGCACCACCCGCTCCCCGAAGCGGACCGTCCCGTCGGCCGCGTCCACGCGCAGCCCCTCGGCGCCGCACACCGCGGGCTTGCCGGCGCCCCGTGCCACCACGGCGGCGTGCGAGGCGATACCGCCGCTGCCGGTCAGTACGGCGACGGAGGCCAGCATCCCGGGGACGTCCGCCGGGTTCGTCTCGGCGGCCACGAGCACGACCCGCGTACCGTCGGCGGCCAGTTCGAGGGCACGCTCGCTGGACAGCGCGACCGCTCCGGTCGCCGCCCCCGGCGACGCGGGCAGCCCCTTCACCAGGAGCTCCTCCCCGCCGGTCAACCGCAGTTGAGGGTGCAGCAGTTCCTGCACCTGCGCGGGTGTGATCCGTCGTACGGCCTCGTCACGGCCGATCGCCCCGTCCCGGGCCAGGTCCGCGGCCAGACACACCGAGGCCCGGAGCGGCGGGCGGGGCTGCGCCGAGGCGGCGAGCAGCGAGATCTCGTCGTCGCGCACCTCGAAGTCGACCGACACCGGCGCGCGCAGATGGCGCTCCAGGGTGAGCAGGGAGTGCTCAAGGAGCGCGGTGCCGCCCGCGAGCCGTTCCAGCGGCTCACCGGAGTGCGGCGGCGGGGCGCTGCGGCGCACACCCCGGAAGAAGGAGCCCCGGGGGGAGAGGCGCCCGGTCTCGGAGTCGCGGCTGACGGCCGTGCCGTAGCCCGAGTGGTCCGCAGGGCCGATGCGCAGGGCCTGCACATGCAGGGCGACGGCCAGCTCGGCGGGGAGCCGCTGGGACCGGCGGGACCTTCTCGCGCGAGGCGAGTCCCACCGGCCGAGGAGGGCACGGGCGGCCAGCGCGAGCTGCTGCGCCGGGTCGTCGGGGAAGGGCCGGGAGCCGTGCTCGGCCACCAGGGACAGAAGCACCTGCACCCGTGCCCGTGCCCCGGACGTGTCCAGAAGGGCGTCGTCGAGCACAACGGCGGGCACGCCGAGGGCGTACTCGGCGATCATGCGCACGGTGGTGGCCCACACCTCGTACAGGGCGTCCGCACTTCCGATGACGGCGCACAGGTCGTCGGCACGGCCGGGGACGATGCCGAGACAGGCCAGGTCGGGCGGCAGTCCGGCGATCTCGGTAGGGGCACTCGCCGACAGACGCAGCAGCAGCGGCCGGGCCGCGTCCCCGATACGCCGCCCCGAGAGCTGTTCGACCAACTCGACGGCGGCTTCGGCGGTGCCGGTCTCGCACAGCGACGCGGCGGCGCCGGCGGGCACGGTGAGCCCCGGCACGACCGGCAGCCCCAGGGCCACCAGCCGGTCCATCGCCGCGCCGTGCGCGCCCAGCTCGTCGGCGTCGAGGCCCCGGCTCCGTCCCTGCCCGTAGGGCACCAGGGTCCGGCCGGGAGCAGCGGTGGTTGCTGCGGTCCCGGGGGTCCCGCAGGGCGCGAGAGGCTCCCCGGACTCTGCGAGCGGGCCCGCCTCGCTGTCGATGAGGCTCAACCCCGGCTCCCTGTGACCAGTTCCTCTTCGCGGGCCTCGTCCTCGGCCCGGCTGATGCCCAGCACCAGCAGCAGCTCCTGGTGCAGCCGCATCCACACGGTGTGGTACGAGTCGCACAGCGGCGAGGCCAGCCACGCCGGCGCGCCGTCGTCGAAGCGGTCGAGGGCTTCCTCCAGTGCCGTCAGGTACTGCCCGCTCCCCGCGAGCACCTGGTCCAGCCGGCGCAGCACAGGCTGGATGGCCTCGTGCACGTCTTCCAGCGACTCGCGCACCCCGGCGTCGTAGACGTCGTCGGAGTGGTCGTTGGCGGTGCCGTCGGGGCGGCACTGCCACGCCGTGCACACGTCCCGGATCTTCCGGTTGACCGGCAGGAACGCCTCGTACGCCGCGGTGATCCGCTCCTCCTGCTCGGAGCCGGCGGGAACCCGCAACAGCTGCGCGGCCGCGGCCTTGGCACGCTCGGTCGGCAGCACCACCGGCCCTTTCACCATCGCCAGCCCGGCATCGACCAGCGGACGGTGCTCGGACTCCGGCCGACCGCGCCACATGCCCCGCAGAACGAGGTCGACGACGGCCTCCGTGCGGGGCTCGTCGGGTGCGTCCGGAAGGTCCACGGCAGCAGATTGCATCGCCACACCTTTTCCCCGGTTCTGTGGTGACCGGTTCCTCGGATCTGTGTTGCCCGGAGGTTACGCCCAGGCGGGCCTGTTAGTGAAGAGGCACTCAAGAAACACTTCGAGACTCCCGGCCACCGGCCCGGCTGTCACCCGCCTTCGGGCGACCCCGGGCGGCGAGGAACGACACCATGCGGTCCTGTGCCTCCGGGCCGTCCGCCAGGGCGGCGATCGACCGTGCCTCCTCGGCGAGGTGGTGGCGCAGTTCGTCACCGGCACCCGCGCGCAGCAGGCACTTCGCGGCGCGCAGTGCGCCGGTGGCGCCGGCGGCCAGATCGGCCGCGGTCCGGTGTGCCGCCCCGTCCAGTTCCTCGTCGTCCACGCACCGGGAGACCAGGCCCCACCGTTCGGCGTCGTCGCCGGTCAGGACGCGGTTGGTCAGGATCAGGTCCGCCGCCCGGCGAGGGCCCACCAGACGCGGCAGGAACCACGACGCCCCGCAGTCCGGCGTGAGTCCGATCGCCGTGTACGCCAGCCGGAACCGCGCGGACCGGGCCGCCAGGACGATGTCGCCCACAAGGGCGAGACCGATCCCGCCGCCCGCGGCCGCGCCCCGCACGGCGGTCACCAACGGCACCTGGAGTTCGTACAGGGTCTGTATCGCGGCGTGCGCGGCGCTCGCCACCGCGTGTACGTAGGTGCCGGTCTCCGCGCGGCCGGCGAAGGCGCGCAGGTCACCGCCCACGCAGAAGCTGTTGCCCGCCGCCCGCAGCAGGACCGCGCCACCCGGGTCCGCGGCCACTTCGCAGACGGTGTCCCGCAGCGCCTCGGCCGTCCGCAGGTCCAGGGCGTTGCCCCGCCCGGGGTCGTCCAGCCGCAGCTCGACGACCCCGTCGGGGTGGCGGACGATCCGGACCGGGTCGGTGCTCACGGGCAGGCTCATGGGTGTTTCTCCTGTCGACTTCCGGCCGCAGGGCGCTTCCCTTCGCCGGACGCTTCCCGGCAAGATACTAAAGACGCTATACAGTTTCTAGAACGCGACGGGAGCCGATGCCCGTACGCCTGCCGGCGGGAGGCCCCGTGCCCATCCAGTTCGATGTCGATCCGACTGTCGCTCAACTCGCCACGTCGACGGCCGAGTTCGTGCGCGAGGTGGTCATTCCGGCCGAGCGTGAGTGCGGCGGGTCCGTGCACGACGCCCCCGAGGCACTTCGGGAGACCCTGCAGAAAGCCGCCCGCGAGGCAGGTGTGTTCGCCCCGCACATACCGACGCGGTGGGGCGGACACGGGCTCGACCTGCGCGGGCAGGCGGTGGTCTTCGAAGCGGCGGGCTACTCGCTGCTCGGACCGCTGGCGCTGAACTGCGCGGCCCCGGACGAGGGCAACGCGCACCTGCTCGAGAAGGTGGCCACCGAGGAGCAGAAGCAGAAGTACCTGCGCCCGCTCGCCACGGGTGAGACACGGTCCTGCTTCGCCATGACCGAACCGGCTCCGGGAGCGGGTGCCGACCCCCGCTCCCTGCGGACCACCGCGACCCGGGTTCCCGGCGGCTGGCGCATCGACGGGCACAAGTGGTTCATCACCGGTGCCCAGGGAGCCGGCTTCGCCATCGTCATGGCCCGGACCTCCGGCAGCCCCGGTGACCCGGGCGGCGCCACCATGTTCCTGGTCGACGCCGGCACGCCCGGCATGCGCATCGTCCGGAACATCGAGACCCTCGACGAGTCGCTCTTCGCGGGGCACAGCGAGATCGTCTTCGAGGAGTGCGTGGTGGGGGAGGAGCAGGTGCTCGGCGCCGTGGACCACGGCTTCCAAGGTGCCCAGGTCCGGCTCGGTCCCGCCCGTATGACCCACTGCATGCGGTGGCTGGGGGCGGCCCGCCGGGCCCAGGAGGTCGCGCTGGAACGGGCGGGGAGCCGGATGGCGTTCGGCTCGGCGCTGGGTGACCTCGGCATGGTCCAGGGGATGCTGGCCGACTCCGAGATCGACATCGAGGCGAGCCGCGCCCTGATCCTGCGTACCGCCTGGGAACTGGACACCGGCTCCGCCGCCGCCTCACAGCTCACCTCGGTGTCCAAGACCTTCGTGGCGGAGGCGGTCAACCGCGTGGTCGACCGGGCGGTGCAGATCTGCGGAGCCCTCGGCATCTCGACCGCCGACGCCCCACTGGCCCGCCTGTACCGGGAGGTACGGCCGTTCCGCATCTACGACGGCCCGTCGGAGACACACCGTTTTGCGATAGCGCGCCGCGCGGTGCGGCCCTACCGGCAACCGCACACGGGTGCTGCCGACGGCTGATGACGGCGTCGATGCGCGTGAACTCGGGAAGTGTCTCCGCCGGAGCGGGAACAAGGACCTCGGCAATCCCCGTTCTTGCTGGTCAGGAACGCTTTTCGTTTACCTGGTCACCACTCGGGCACCACTTTTGGTGACGTGACGATGGGGTGGATGCGATGCCTCTTGAGGGCGAGTACGTGCCGAGTCCGGCGCAGTGGGTGCGCGATCAGGTCGAGTTGTACGAGAGTTCGGGCGGCACGCAGGGCTCGACGCTCTGGGACACGGGCCTGCCCGTCGTCATTCTCACGACGCGCGGTGCGAGGAGCGGCAAGATCCGCAAGGTCCCGTTGATGCGCGTGGAGCACGAGGGGCGGTACGCGGCCGTGGCCTCGAAGGGCGGCTTCCCGCATCACCCGGTCTGGTACTTCAACGTGAAGTCCGACCCGCACGTGGAGCTCCAGGACGGGCCCGTACGCCAGGACATGACGGCACGTGAGGTCACGGCGGACGAGAAGGCCGAGTGGTGGGAGCGCGCGGTCGCCGCGTATCCGCCGTACGCCGAATACCAGGAGAAGACCGACCGCGTGATCCCCGTCTTCGTCCTGGAGCCCACACACGGGTAGGAGTCAGAAGCACTCTCCTATTATCTGGCCGCCAGTCGGACAACATACTTCGTGAAAGCGCGAGGCCAAGGGCTGCCTGGTACAGCGCCATGCGGATGCCTTCGCCATTGCTGCGCCGACCGCAGGTGCGCGACACAGTCATCGGGGATCCTGGCCTCATCCCGGCGGCGGCCTACTTGTGCTGGGCTGCGGCAAACCGCGGATCGGAGAGGTTCACCGACCCCGACGAGTTCCGGCTCAAGGGGACGCAGGTTCAAATCCTGTCGTCCCGACGGTGCGAAGGGTCTTCGCGGGCGAGAGTCTGCGAGGGCCCCTTTTGCGGTCCGAGGCCCAGGCCACCGGCCGGGTGTCCGATCGGGGAACCGTGTCCGTCGGCCCTGCGGATCCAGGTCAGGAGCGGGCCGGTCATGGCGGTGGTGATGACGGCCATGATGACGAGCAGGGCGTACCAGCGGTCGTCCAACAGACCCGCCTCCTTGCCGACGTTGAGGGCGATGAGTTCGGTGAGTCCGCGGGTGTTCATCAGCGCGCCGACGAGTGCGCTCTCACGCCAGGTCCGGCCGCTCAGCCTCGCCGCGAGCGCGCAACCGCCCAGTTTTGCCGCGATCGCTACGGTGAGCAACGCCGGCAGGAGGAAGGCGTCGTCGGCTCCGAGGCCGCCGATGTCGACGGACCAGCCGGTGGTGATGAAGAAGACGGGCAGCAGCAGGCCGCCCACGCGCTCCGTCCACGAGACCAGTTCGGGGTCGGGCGTCCCGTCGGGCCGGCGGGGCATCAGGAGCCCGGCCAGGAAGGCGCCGAACACGGCGTGCAGCCCGAGTGCGCTGGTGGCCCACCCGGACAGCAGGGCCACCGCGACGAGCGGTCCGTCCCTCAGGCCCGGAGCGACGGACGTCATGCGCAGGACCGGGCGGGCCACGGCGAGCATTGTCAGGAGGTAGCAGGCCAGCAGGCCGAGCAGCACGGCCGGCGGGCGGCCTCCGGGGCCGGCGAGCGCGACGACGCCGGCCAGCAGCAGCCACCCGGCGACATCGGTCAGGGCCGCGGACGCCGTGGCCACCGTGCCAGGGACGGTTCCGGCCAGCCCGCGGTCCTTGATGATGCTGGCGAGGACCGGCATTGCCGTGATGGAGAGGGCGACCGCGAGATAGAGGGGAAACACCCAGCCGTCCCCGGTCCCGGCCGGTGCGGTCCCCGCATGGATCGCGAACCAGCCCAGCGCCGCTCCCGACGCGATGGGGACGGCTAGCGCGGCGACGGAGACGGCGGTGACCGTGCGGCCCTGGTTCCGCAGCAGAGACGTGTCCAGTTCGCATCCCACGGAGAACATGAACAGGACGAGCGTCACCTGTCCGAGGACCCCGAGGTAGGGGAGGGCCGTGTCCGGTACGAGCAGCGAGCTCGGGTCGGAGGGAACCTGCCCGAGAACGCTCGGGCCGAGCGTGATCCCGGCGAGTACCTGACCGATGACCGGTGGCTGCCCGAGCCGCCGGGTGAGCATGGAGAGCAGGGCCGCGAGCGCCACGACCGTTCCGGTGGCGGCCAGGACGCTCGCGGCGATCCGCTCGGACTCGGAGATCACTCCTGTTCGAGCCGGCGAGGAAGGTCCAGTGCCTTCCACCAGCCGCTCAGGGTCGGATTCGCGGACAGTTCCTGGAGGGTGACCTCGACGCCGTGGCGCCGCCACAGCACCATGAGGTGCATCATCCTTATGGAGTCGAGGCCGAGGCCGACGAGGTCGGCGCTCTCGTCGATCTCCGTGATGTCCCCGATGCTCTCGATGTCCTCACCCAGCGTCTCCGCGAGGTCTGCCAGCACCAGCTCCCGGGTCAGGGTCCGCTGCGGAGAGGTCATGCCGCGGGGCCTCCGTTCGCGAGCACCGACTGCTCGATGCCGTCCACCGACGGTACGGCCCAGGCGAGGCCGTCGGGCGAGGGAACCAGCCCGTCCGGGAACAGAGGGCGTTCCAGCGCGGACGTTCCGCCCAGGGAGGCGCGCGCCTGGATCTCGTTCATGCCCTTCATCACCTCCGACACGACACGGGTGCCGAACAACTCGCCCATCTGCTCCCCGCTCTCGGTCTGCGCGGGCCCGGTCCTGGTGACGGCGTCCGCGAGGTCGCGGGAGGAGGAACCGAACCGCTCCTTCAAAGCGGTCTGGTCCACGAGCGCCGACTCGCCGGAGGAGACACCGCCGACCAGTTCGACGAAGGCGCGCAGATCGGTGGCCTCGGCCCGGGACACCTTGCGGGCCTGCCAGAAGTACGACTCCTCCGAGTGCTGCATGTCGTAGAAGGCGAGCAGGAACTCGTAGAACACGCCGTACTCGCGGCGGTACCGGCGCTCGAACTCCCCGAAGGCGCGCTCCTCCTCCAGGGTGCCGGCGAGGGCGCTGTTGATCGAGCGGGCGGCCAGCAGCCCGCCGTAGGTGGCGAGGTGGACGCCGGTGGAGAAGACGGGGTCGACGAAGCAGGCGGCGTCCCCGACGAGGACCATGCCGGGCTGCCAGAAGCGTTCCATGGCGTACGAGTAGTCCTTGCGGACGCGGAGTTCTCCGTACGGCCCCTCGGTGACGCGCGTGGCCTCGGACAGGTAGTCCTTGATCATGGGCGCGCGCTCGATGAACTGGTCCATGGCGGCCTGCGGATCGCGGGAGAGGACGCCGACCTGGGAGCGGTTGACGACCGCGCCGACGCTGGTGAGGGTGTCGGTGAGGGGGATGTACCAGAACCAGCCGTCGTCCCACGCGCAGCACAGGATGTTGCCCTTGTCGGGGCCGGGCAGCCGTTTGCCACCCTCGTAGTAGCCGTACAGAGCGACGTTGCGGAAGAAGTCGGAGTAGTTGCGCTTGCCGACCGTGCGCGCCAGCTTGCTGTTGCTGCCGGAGGCGTCGACGACGAACTGCGCGGTGGCCTGGCGGAGTTGGCCGTCGTGGTCCGTCCAGCGCAGGCCCGTCACCCGGTCGCCTTCGGTCGACGTCGTCACCGCAGTGCACTGTTCGCGTACGTCGACGCCGAGGCGGCGGGCGTTGTCGAGCAGGATCTGGTCGAACTTCATCCGCTCGACCTGGTAGGCGGTGGAAGTGGGGCCGGACATCAGCGGCGAGTAGGCGAACAGGAAGTTCCAGGGCTCGGGGTTGGAGCCCCAGCGGAAGGTCCCGCCGCGCTTGGGCATGAAGTTGGCCTTCTCCATCTCCTCGGTGACCCCGAGGAAACGACATATCCCGTGGATTGTCGCGGGAAGCAGGGACTCGCCGATCTGGTGGCGGGGGAAGGACTCCTTCTCCAACAGCAGGACGCGGTGGCCCGCCATGGCCACGAGAGCGGCCGTGGTGGAGCCGCCAGGTCCACCGCCGACCACCACGACGTCGAAGGACTCCGGCGACCCGGGCGCGGAGGAGGTTGCGGGCATGGTCATGTAGAGCTCTCCCTGGGGGCTGGCGTGCGTGCGGAGGCGCGCGGAAACGACGAGGCGTCACGAAGGTGACGGGACTCGCGGTCGAGTGGCCGCGGTGAGACCCGGACGAGGGTTGTGGTGCGGGGCGACGGGCTGACGACGAGAGCAGAGCCCTACCGCGAGGAGGCCGGCGCGGTGCGCAGGTCCTTCTTGGACACCTTGCCGACGCCGGTCAGTGGAAAGGAGTCGACGAACCTGAACCGGTCGGGAACCTTGTAGGCGGCGATGCCGCGCTCGTGCAGGAACGCGGTGAGTTCGGCGGTGCTCGGCGCGGCACCACTGGGGATGACATAGGCACAGGACCGCTCGCCGAGGAAGACGTCGGGCAGCGCGACCACGGCCGCGTCGTGCACGGAAGGGTGGGCCAGCAGGTGGTTCTCTACTTCCTCGGCGGCGATCTTCTCGCCCCCGCGGTTGATCTGGTCCTTGGCCCGGCCCTCGACGGCGAGGTTGCCGTCGGGGCGCAGCCTGACGAGGTCTCCCGTCCGGTAGAAGCCGTCCGGAGTAAACGTTCTGGCGTTGTGGTCGTCGGCGAGGTAATAGCCGCGGATGGTGTACGGGCCCCGGGTGAGGAGTTCGCCCGTCTCGCCCTCGGGCACCTCCTGGCCCGATGCGTCGACGATGCGGAACTCGTCGCCCGGAGAGACGGGGCGGCCCTGTGTGTGCACGACGACCTCTTCGGGATCGTCCAGGCGCGTGAAGCAGATCAGTCCCTCGGCCATGCCGAATGCCTGTTGCAGGGTGCAGCCGAGCGTGGGCCGGATCCGTTTGGCGACCTCCGCGCTGCACTTGGCACCGCCCACCTGGAGGACCCGCAGGCTGGACAGGTCGTGCCGGTCGGAGACGGCTTCCAGCCAGATCAGGGCCAGGGGCGGAACGACCGAGGTGTGGGTGACGCGTTCGGCGGCGACGAGCGGAAAAGCCACGTCCGGGCTGGGTAAGGGGGCGAGGACGCAGGTCGCACCCACGGTGACGGCGCCGATGACTCCCGGTGAGACGAGCGGGAAGTTGTGCGCCATGGGCAGCGCGGCCAGGTAGACGCTGTCCTCGTCGAAGCCGCTGATCTCCGCGCAGGTCCGGGCGGTGTAGAGGTAGTCGGCGTGGGTGCGCGGGATGAGTTTGGGCAACGCCGTGGTGCCGCCGGAGAGTTGGAGCAGGGCCACGTCGTGCGGGGCGGGGCCGTTCGTGTCGCCCGGTGCGGGGTCGTCGTACAGGGTCTCGAGGGGCAGGCAGCGGCTGTCGCCGGGTGAACTGCCCGCGGCCAGTACCCACTTCAGGCTCGGTACGGCGGCCCGCACCTGCTCGGCCAGGCCGAGGAAGTCGAACCCCTCGTCCGAGGCGGCCACCACGAAGGCGACTGCCTCGGTGGAGGCGCACAGGTGGGTGATCTCGCTGCTGCGTAGCGCGGGGAGGGCCATCACGGGAACGGCCCCGATCCGGAACAGGGCGAAGCACACGTCGTGGAACTCGGCGACGTTGGGGAGCTGGACGACGACACGGTCGTCCCTGCGTATGCCCAGCCGAAGCAGACCGGAGGCCAACTGGTCGGCACGGTGGTCGAGTTCGGAGTACGACACTCTGAGGTCTCCGGACACCACAGCGGTTTTCGAACCGTGGCGCCGGGCTTGCTCGCGCAGTACCGAACCCAGGGTGTCGTCACCCCAGAATCCTGCTGATCGGTAGCGCTCGGCGAATTCCTGTGGCCAGGTGGGACAGCCAGGAAGCACTTGCATCACCTCTTGTCCGAACCTCTCCGCACGAGGGGAGAGATGGCGGGACGAGGTCGGCGTCGACCTCGGTGGAGGTGGTGATGGCAAGGGCCACCTTAGTTAGCCCTCGGTACCCGGTCAACAACTGACAGCGATTTGACAGGTCATCGGGACTTCCCCGGCTGTTCCGCCGACTCCCGTACGCACTCGATGAGTTGACGGCCCGAAGAGGTGCGGCCCACGGTGGCGGCCCGCAGCCCGGCCGCTGCCGCCAGCGTGGCGAAGTCGGCGAACGAGCGCTCCCGTCCGCCGAGTGTGACGAGCATCCGCAGGTCCACGTCCGTGCGCGGGTAAGCCACCTCCTCGTCGTCCAGGACGGGTTCGACGATCAGCAACGTCCCGCTGTCGCCCAGGGCTTGGGCACAGCGTTCGAGGATGGCCGCCGCCTTCTCGTCGTTCCAGTCGTGCAGGACGCGGGAGAGCACATAGACGTCGGCGTCGGCGGGCAGCGGGTCGAAGAAGCTGCCGGGGCGGACGGTGGTGCGGTCGGCCACCCCGGCCTCGGCGAGCACCGGGCCGGCCTGGGCGGTTGTCTCGGGCAGGTCGAGCAGCGTGCCGTGCAGCGTGGGGTGGGCCTGAAGGATCGCGGCCAGCTGGCGGCCGTTGCCGCCCCCGACGTCGACCACGTGCGTGACGCTGTCCCAGGCGTAAGCCTTCGCCAACTCGTCTGCTCCGACGCGCAGTTGACTGCTCATGAGGGCGGCGAAGGCGGCTTGGCGGTTCGGCTGCGCGGCGAGGTCCTGCCAGAAGTCCCGGCCGAACAGCGCGTCGAAGGCGGGACGCCCGGTGAGGACCGAGTCCAGCAGGCCGCTGAACGCCTGGTCCGAACGGCCGAGTCCGCCCCGCAGGTCGAGCCAGTCCCGCAGTCCCGACGGGTGTCCGTCGCGCAACAGTTCACCCAGCTCGGTCATGGCGAAGGAGCCCGGCTCGGGTTCGGTCACCACTGAGCGGGTCACGAGATGGCGCAGCACGCGCTGCAGCGCGTCGGGGTCCGCTCCGGTCCGAGTGGCGAGGTCACCGATGGAGGCACGGCCGCCGTCGAGCAGATCCGGAATCCGCAACGTGGCCACGACCCGTACCGCGAACGGCGTGACGACGTCGGCCAGGGAGTAGAGACGGGCCAGCAGATCGCCCTCCTCGGGGGCGCCGAAAGCGTGGGCGAAACGCTCGCCCGGGTTCTCGTGGGTGCGCATGTGTGCTCCTCGAAGGTCGCGGGGGAGTGGTGTGCCGCGGCGAGGGCGTCGATGCCGGCCCTCGGCCGGGACGACGCGCCGATCTGGCGGCGCGGCGATGTCAAACCCTGACGGCGGGCGGTCCCGACGGCAACGGGGTCCGGTGATCTGCCTGGCTTGAACCGAACCTTGCGGACAGTGTCCGCAACTTTTAACCTGCGAAGGAGACGTGAGTCGGATCGCACACAGAGGAAGTGACGTGACCACCCAACAGACACAGGTGGAGAGCCCGGCCGGGGCGGGGTCCGGCGGACGAGGAGTGGTGGCCGCGCTGCTCCTCGCTGCGTTCGGCGCGAGCCTGGCGCAGACGGTCGTCGTCGCGGCCCTGCCCAGCCTGCAGGGCGACCTCGGTACGTCGTCGACCGGTGTGGCCTGGGTGCTGACCTCGTTCATGCTGGCCAGTGCCATCGCCGTACCGATAGCCGGCCGGCTCGGGGACGCGCGCGGGTACCGGCGGGTGCTGGTCGGCTGCCTGGTCTCGTTCGCGGTCGGTGCCCTGGTGGCGGCGCTGGGCACTCATGCCGGCTCGCTGGGTGTGCTCATCACCGGCCGGGTGCTTCAGGGAGTGGCGGGCGGCGTCTTCCCGCTCGCGATGGGCATCGTGCGCACCTCCGTCGCCCCCGCGCGCATCCCACGGGTGGTGGCGGTGCTGAGCGCGATGTTCGGGGTCGGTGGCGCGGCCGGCATGGTGATCGCGGGGCCACTCGTGGAGGCCTTCGGTACGGAGTCCCTGTCGTGGCTGACCGTCGTCCTCGCGGCTGCCGCGCTCGCCGGTGTCCGGTTCCTGCCGACCGGCAAGGGGGCCGCCGGCGGTCGAATGGACCTTGCCGGTGCCGCGGTTCTGTCGGGTGCGCTGGTCTGCCTCCTGCTCGGGATCAGTGAGGGGAACACCTGGGGTTGGAAGTCGGCCGGAATCCTCTCCCTGTTCGTCGGCGCCGTCGTCCTGCTGGCGGTGTTCGCGGCGGTCGAACTGCGCTCGGCGGACCCGCTGGTCGACCTCCGGCTGCTGAAGGTGCGTGCGTTCGCCGCCGCCAACCTGATCGCCTTCATCGTCGGAGCGGCGATGTTCGGCTCGATCACCCTGATCCCGCGCTTCGTCGAGACGCCCGAGGCGAGCGGCTACGGCTTCACCCTCTCGGCCGCCGGTGCCGGTCTCGTGATGCTCCCCGTGGGTGTGTTCACTCTGATCGCGAGCCCCTTGTCCGGTCGTCTGACGGAGCGGTTCGGGCCGCGGATGCCGCTGTGCGTCGGAGCCGCGTGCGCCGCTGTGGCCTTCATCTGGCTCGCCGCCGCCCATGACAGCGTGTGGGACTTCTATCTGGCCGGAGTGCTGGTCGGGACGGGATACGGGCTGGCGTTCGCGGCGCTGGGCAATCTGGTGGTGGGCTCGGTCGAGCCCCGGCACACGGGTGTGGCGGTCGGAGTGAACACCATCGTCAGGACGGTCGGCGGCGCCCTGGGTGCCCAGATCGCGTCGGCGCTGCTCGTGGCCTCGCCCTCCCCCCGGATCCCGGCCCTGCCCGACGAGTCCGGCTACACCCGGGGATTCGTCCTGTTCGGGCTCGTCGCCGCGGCAGCGCTCGTCGCCACCCTCGCCCTGCCGCGTCGGGCCACCGCGTACACGCGGCCCGAGGCGGCGGACGCCTGAGGTCGTAAGCGAGCGGTCCTCGCGTACGGCGGGCCGGGCGATCCCGTACGGAGATCAGGTGCTCTCGCAGAGAGGGCAGCCGAGGGTATGTTCGTCCTCCGGGTCGGCGCCGGTCGGATGGGGCCGGGAGGAGCGGCTGCGGCGCTGAGGAGCGGACCGCAGCCCTCCGATGAGGAGCTCGATCTCCGTCTCGTAGATCTCCTCCGCGGTGACCGTCTGCAGATGCGGGCCGATCTCCCGAAGCCGTGGCCACGCCTCCGGCGGGTGCGCCATTGCGGCGGCGGTCATCCGTTCGGCCCGCTCCGGGCTGGTCAGGGCGGAGTGCAGCTCGCGGTGGACGCGCCCGACCAGCACGTCGATGACGGACTGGTAGTAGCGGGCCGCCCAGTGGGCGTCGAACCCCGCGTCGTCGAGGATGGACAGAATGGCCTCGGTCAGCTTCAGCACGCTGGGGCCGCGGTTGCCGCGCGTGACGATCAGGTCGGTCAGGCCCTTGTAGGCCAGCAACTGGGAGCGCATCGCGTGGGCCAGCGTGCGCAGCCGTTCCTCCCAGGAGCCCTCGTCCGCCTCGGGCACCGCCAGGTCGCGGTCGGCGATCGCGTCCGCCACCAGGTCGAGCAGGTCGTCCTTGTCGGAGATGTGGCGGTACAGCGCCATGCGGGAGACACCGAGCCGGTCCGCGAGACGGCGGATGCTGAGTGCCTCAAGGCCCTCGTCCCGGGCGATGTCGAGCGCCGCCACCACGATCTGATCGCGGTTCAGCGTGCCCCAGGGCAGCGGGGATCGGGTGTGCGTGCGTTCCTGCCGGTCCATGATGGGGAACGTACCGGACCTCCCGGTGCGGGGTGACCCCCGGGGCGGGGGTGGGCGCGGCTGCGGGAGCGGCGCGCGTGACGAGAAGAAAACTCCCAGAGGCAACTTGCGGACGGCGTCCACGTCTCGTACATTTGCTCGCGGTGATGGCACACCGTGCTCAACTCCCTCCCTTTCACCGCAGCTTGTCGACCGCTCGTCCTATTGGCCGGTGAAGACCGCTCCCGTATGTGGGGAGTGGCACATGCTGCGACAGAGTGTTTGACTCCGGGACCGGGATGTCTCGGATACGCGGCAGCCTTCTTGCCTGTTCTCGCGATATTCGACTCTGTTCTCACGTTCTTCCGTGCTGCTTTCGACCTGGGGTCCCAGCCGAATTCACGCCGGAAGGTGTGAGCCGTGCTGAATTCCCGCTCCGCGACTGGCCCTCTGCCGCGCCGTCGTGCGGACCGCACGCCGTCGTGGCGATGGCGCACGCCGTCGTTCCGGGGGCGGACACCTTCCCCCGCACACGTACTTCACGTACCCATGGAGTGACGCATGACCGAGATCATGTCCCGAGATCAGACCGAATGGGAGGCTGTCGTCCGCCGGGCCGTGGCCGAGTACGTGGACACCACGGTCGACGAGGTCGGGCCCGACGACAGCTTCATCGGCCTGGGCCTGGACTCGCTCGCCATGATGCGGGTCGCCGCGCACTGGCAGAACCAGGGCATCGAGGTCGCCTTCGCCGACCTGGCGGCCAGGCCCACCCTGCGTGGCTGGGCCGAGGTGCTGCACCGGCTGACCGGTCGAGGCGCGGAGCAGGAGAGCCCGCGACAGCCGGTGGACCCGGCGGAACCCTTCGCTCTCACGCCGGTGCAGCAGGCGTACTGGGTGGGGCGTCGTGACGGCGTGGAGATGGGTGGTGTCGGCTGCCACGCCTACTTCGAGTTCGCCTGCGAGGACGTGCGTCCCGAGCGGCTCGACCGGGCCGTGGCCGCTCTGATGGACCGGCACGACATGCTGCGGGCCACCTTCCTCGACGACGGGCACCAGCAGATCCTGCCGCCCGGCCGGTGGCCCGGCCTGACCATGGACGACCTGCGCGACCTCTCCGACAACGACCGCGCACTGCGGCTGACCGAACTGCGCGACGAACTCTCCCACCGGCGCCCGGCCGTGGAGCGCGGTGAGGTCTTCGGCGTACGGCTCGCCCTGTTGCCCGAGGGGCGCAGCCGGCTCTTCGTCGACGTCGACCTGCTCGTGGCCGATGTCCTCAGCGTCCAGATCGTCCTGTCCGACCTGGCGAGCCTGTACGCCGACCCGGACACGGCCCTGCCGGGGATCGGCACCAGCTTTCCCGCCTACCTGGAGGAACAGCACAGCCGACGCGACCCCGAGAAGGCTCGCGCCTACTGGCAGCAGCGGCTCCCCGACCTGCCGCAGGCCCCGCAGCTTCCGCTGGCCACGGATCCCGGCCGGATCACCGAGCCCCGGTTCGTGCGGCGGTCGGGGCGGCTGACGGCGGACGAGTGGCAGCGCGTACGCGACCGGGCCCGCGCCCACGGCATCACTCCCTCCATGGCGGTCGCCACGGCCTTCGCCCGCGTCCTCGCGGTGTGGAGCGGCCGGCCGCGGCTGCTGCTGAACCTGCCCCTGTTCAACCGGCGCAGCAGCCACCCCGGAGTGCCGCATATGGTGGCCGACTTCACCGACCTGGTTCTGCTCGACATCGACCTGGCCGGTGACCACGGTTTCGCCGACCAGGCCCGGCGGGTGCAGGAACGTTTCCAGGAGAACACCGCCCACGCCGACTACTCCGGCGTCGACGTGCTGCGCGATCTCGCCCGCGCCCGCGGTGGCGCGTTCACGGCTCCCGTCGTGTTCGCCAGCAACCTCGGCCGCGAGCTGGTCGACGAGCGGTTCCGCCGCCATCTCGGCGAGCTCGACTGGATGATCTCCCAGACCCCGCAGTGCTGGCTCGACCACCAGCTCTACGAGGACGACGAGGGCATGGAGGCGGTCTGGGACGCGGTCGACGCGCTCTTCCCGCAGGGGCTGCTCGACGACATGTTCGACACCTATCTGCGCCTGCTGCGGCAGCTCGCAGCCCAGGACGCGGACTGGGCGCGGCCCGCCTTACCGACCCTGCCGGAGCGGCAGACGCGGGTGCGCGAGGAGGCCAACGCCACCGCCGCGCCCGTCCCCTCGGCGCTGCTGCACGAGGGTGCCCTCGCCCAGGCCCGGCGCACTCCCGAGCGGCCCGCCGTGATCAGTGGCGACCGCGTGCTGACGTACGGCGAACTGGCCGCGCGGGCGGCGGGCGTGGCCGAGGCACTCCTGGCGGGCGGCTGTGCGCCGGGAGACCGGGTCGGCGTCCTCATGGACAAGGGCTGGGAACAGGTCGTGGCGGTGCTCGCGGTCCTCTCGGCAGGCGGCGCCTATGTCCCGCTCGGCCCGGAGCAGCCGCCCGAACGACGGGACCGGATGCTCGCGGACGCCGGGATCCGGCAGGTGCTGACCCAGTCCTGGCTGGTACTCCCCGACAGCGAGACGCTGGGCCGATGTTCCCGCGTGGAGGTCGACCTCCACGCCCCGGCCGGCGCCGCCGCACCAACCGGCGGCCGATGTTCCCCGGACGACCTCGCGTACGTGATCTACACCTCCGGATCGACCGGTACGCCCAAGGGCGTGATGATCTCCCACCGCAGCGCCGTCAACACGATCGAGGACATCAACCGCCGGTACGGGATGGGCGGACAGGACCGAGTCCTCGGTCTCGCCGGACTCGGCTTCGACCTCTCCGTCTACGACGTCTTCGGGCCGCTCGCGGTCGGTGCCGCCCTTGTCCTGCCCGACCCGGAGCGCCGCGGAGACCCTTCCCACTGGGCGGAGTTGACAGCCCGTCACGGGATCACCCTGTGGAACTCCGTCCCCGCGCAGCTGGTGATGCTCGATCACTTCCTCGACGGCGCCCCGGAGTTGACCCTTCCCACCCTGAGGCTGGCGATGCTCAGCGGTGACTGGATCCCGGTCACCCTGCCCGACTCCATCCGCGCCAAGCTGCCGTCCCTCGTCCTCCACAGCCTCGGCGGCGCCACGGAGGCCGCCATCTGGTCGATCGAGCACCCCATCGGCAAGGTCGACCACGACCGGCGCAGCATCCCGTACGGCAAACCGCTCGCCAACCAGCGCTTCCACGTACTGGACGACGGCCTGCGCCCCAGCCCCGAGTGGGTGCCCGGCGAGCTGTACATCGCGGGCACCGGACTCGCCCTCGGCTACCTCGGCGACGCCGACAGGACCGCCGAACGGTTCCCCCTCCACCCGGTCACGGGCGAACGCCTCTACCGCACGGGCGACTTGGGACGCTACCTGCCGGACGGGTCGATCGAGTTCCTGGGCCGCACGGACTCCCAGGTCAAGATCCGCGGGCATCGCATCGAACTCGCCGAGATCGAGGCCGTACTCGAACGGCATCCAGATGTCACCGAAGCCCGTGTCGTGGTGGACGGAACCGACGCGTTGGACCGCCGGCTCGCGGGCTTCGTGACCCCGGCGCGCGCGGCCGATGCTCCGGCGGCCGGATCGGCCGACCTGCGTACGACCGCACACGCCGAGGCGATCCGAGTCGCGCACCTGTCCGACCCGGAGGGACTCAGCGCGTTCGCGCGGACCCTCGAACAGGCGGTGCTGCTGTCGATCGCCGAGGCCCTGCACCAGCTGCTGCCCGGCGTGTTCGTTCCCGGCGTTCCGGGGCTCACCGGCGACCAGGCGGCCGAGCGCGCGGGCGCCGACCCCCGGCACCACCGGCTGCTCCGGCGCTGGCTGACCGCACTCACCCGCGCCGGCCTGATCCGCCGGGAGGAGGCCGACGGCCGCTACCACTCGCTGCGCGCGGTGGCGCCGGCCGAGGCCGAGGCCGTGTGGGACCAGGTCCTGAAGACCCCGGACCTGCGCCTGTGGCCCGAGGACGTGCTGCGCCTGTTCCGGACCGGCGCACATCATCTGCCCGCCCTGATGCGGGGCGAGACCGACCAGGTGCACCTGCTGTTCCCCGAGGGCAGCTCGAAGACCGCGATCGCCGCCTTCACCGAGAGCCTCGTCGTCCGCTACCTGAACCGGGCCGTGGCCACCGTCCTCGGTGAACTGGCCCGGCGGCACGAGGGCCCCGGCCCGCTGCGGATCCTGGAGATCGGTGCCGGCGTCGGCGGCACCAGCGCGGACGCCTTCGAGAGCCTCGCCGGCCACGACGTGGAGTACCTCTTCACCGACGTCTCGCCGTTCTTCCTCGACGAGGCCCGGCAGCGGTTCGCGGACCGGGACTTCGTGCACTACGCGCTCTACGACATGGAGAAGGCACCCTGGACGCAAGGGCTGCGGCCCGGCTCGTACGACGTCGTCGTGGCCGCGAACGTCCTGCACAACACCCGTGATGCCGGCGAACTCCTCGTACGGATCCGGGAGTTGCTCGCCCCGCAGGGGTACCTGGTGTTCACCGAGCTCACCGACGAGATACCGGAGATGCTGATCTCCATGGAGTTCCTCGCCGGGGCCGCGGACCATGGCGGTGACTTCACGGACGCACGCGCGGGATCCGACCGCTTCCTGTTCTCCTGTGCCGAATGGCGGGATCTGCTCGGCGCGGCGGACGCCACTGACGTGTTCAGCCTGCCGGAGGAGCCGGACGGCCTGGCCGGGCTCGGCCAGAGAATGCTGGCCGCCCGCTTCAAGGCCGACCGGGCACGGGTGTCGGCGGCCGGGCTGCTGGAGCACGCGGCACGGCAACTGCCCGGGCACATGGTCCCCGAACGACTGGAGATCCTCGACGCGATCCCGCTGACCGCCAACGGAAAAGTCGACCACGCCGCGCTGCGTGCGCGCCTCGGGGCCGGCGGACCGGGTGAGGACACCCGCGGGCACACACCGCCCCAGGGCGACCTGGAGACACGTGTCGCCGGGCTGTGGGCCGACTGCCTGGGACTCCACGAGGCGCCCCGCGACCGGGACTTCTTCTCCCTCGGCGGTGACTCGCTGCTGGTGACCCGGCTCGTCGGCCGACTCCGTGCCGACGTCCCCGAACTCGCGGGGCACGACTTCGACACCGTGCTGCGCGCCCTCATGGACCGCGCCACGGTGGCCGGTCTCGCCGCCCTCGGTGCCGGGGCGGGGGAGGGCGCGCGATGACCGTGCCGGCGTCCACCACCCAGCCCCTGCTGACCTGCCACGCCCATCACGGCCCGCCACCTCGCGTGCGCCTCGTGTGCTTCCCGCACGCGGGGGCGCCGGGCACCTTCTTCACGTCCTGGGCGTCCGCCCTCCCCGCCGACGTGGAGCTGGTGACGGTCCGTTACGCACCGCACGTGCCGGAGGAACGGCTCACCGACCTCGCGTCGCGCGTCGCCCGGGAACTGTCCGCGCTGCCCCGGCGGCCCTCGGCCCTGTTCGGGCACAGCATGGGGGCCGTGGTGGCGTACGAGACGGCCCGCAGCTGGGAGCGCCACGGCCGGGCCCCGCTGCCGCTGTTCGTCTCCGGCTCGCCGTCCCCCGGGGCCCACCGCGCCGACGACCTCCATCTGCGCACCGAGGACGAACTCGTCCTCGTACTCCGCCGGTTGGGCGGCACCGCGGCGGAGATTCTCGACGACCCGGAGCTGCGCGCGGTGTGGCTGCCCGACATTCGCCGGGACTTCCGGCTCCTCGACGGCTACCTGCACACCGAGGGCCCGCCGCTGCGCTCCGCGGTGACCGCCCTGACCGGACGGGAGGATCCGGAGGCGCCGCTCGACAGCGTCCGGCGCTGGCGGGCGTACACCCGGTCGTCCTTCGAGCTGTGCACCTTCCCCGGCGGCCACTTCTACCTGGTCGAGGAGAAGGACAGGCTCGTCGGCGAGGTACTGCGGCGGCTCACCCCAGGCGGTGCCGGAGCGGCCGGACAGGCGGCGCCATGACGCACGAGAACGCTCAAGTGGACCGTTTCCACGAGGAGTTCGCCGACCATGTGGTCCTCGTGACCGGGGCGGCCGGCGGCATCGGCGCCGCCGTCGCCCGGGGCTTCGCCGGCGGCGGTGCCCGGGTCGCCCTCGCCGACCGGGACAAGGCGGGTCTCGAGGCGCTCGCGGCCGACCTCGCCCGGCAGGGCCGTACCGCTCTGGCCTGCCCGCTGGACGTGCGGGACGCCGTGGCCGTGGAGGACGCCGTCGCGCGGGCCGAGCGGGAACTGGGCCCCGTCGACGTCCTCGTGAACGGTGCCGGCATCGTCAGCGCCCGCTCCGTCGTGGAGACCACCGAGCAGGACTGGGAAGACGTCCTCGGGGTCAACGCGACAGGTGTCTTCCATGTCTCCCGTGCCGTGTCGCGGCGCATGGTCTCCCGACGCCGTGGCGTGATCGTCACCGTGGCGTCGAACGCCGCCGGAGTGCCCCGTGCGGGCATGGCCGCCTACGCCGCCTCCAAGGCCGCGGCAGCGCACTTCACCCGCTGCCTCGGCCTGGAACTCGCCGTGCACGGGATCCGGTGCAACGTCGTCGCCCCCGGCTCCACCGACACCCCCATGCAGCGGTCCCTGTGGGACGAGGAGGCAGGCGACGCACCGGTCGTCGCCGGCGACCCGGCCACCTACCGGACCGGGATTCCCCTCGGGCGCATCGCCACTCCGCAGGACATCGCGGACGCCGTCCTCTTCCTCGCCTCCGAGCGCGCACGCCACATCACGCTGCACGACCTGTACGTCGACGGCGGCGCGACCCTGCGGGCCTGAGAGGCCCGTTCCGGGGGCGCCGCCCCCCATTCCCGCCCCGGAGGAACGGGCCTCCGCGCGGGAGGAAGCCGTATGTCAACCGCTCACAAACGGAAAGGGGCCACTGTGCCCGCACCAGGAACGCCACTGCCCGGCGGCCGCGTTCGTGACCGTGACACCGAGACGGCCCCGACCGCCGCTCCACCCACCGCGATGTTCCACTTCGCCTCTCCGGACACGGAGTTGACGGTCGACGACACCTCTTTGCCCGATCCGGGGACCGAGTCCGTCGCCGCGGTCGTCGAGCGGCTGAGTGTCTTCGTCGGCTGCGGGCACCCGGAAGCGACGGCCGTCGGCATGCTTCCCTTCCGCCCCGACGAACCGCCCCGGCTCACCGTCACGACAAGAGCCCACCGATTCCGAACGGCCCCGGCCCACCGGCCCGCCTCCGTTCCTCGACCTCGAATCCGGTCGGCCCGGCCCGAGCCGGGCGAGGAGCACTACCTCGCCGCCGTACAGGAAGCACTGCACAGGCTGGACGACGGGAAACTCGACAAGGTCGTCCTGGCGCGAACCCTTCGCCTGCTCGCCGACGCCCCTGTGGACGTCCCCGCCCTGGTCGAGTCGCTGCGAGGCCGCAACCCCCACAGCTACGTCTTTGCCGCCCCACTGCCGGGGCCCGGGACGCTGGTCGGCGCGAGTCCCGAGCTGCTGGTCGCGAAGAAGGGCCGTACGGTCCTCTCGCATCCGCTCGCCGGCACGGCTCCCCGCAGCGCCGACCCGGCCCAGGACGCCCATCGCGCCGAGGCTCTGCTCGGCTCGGTGAAGGACCTGCACGAACACGCCCTGGTGGTGGAGGCCGTCACCGCCGCCCTGCACCCGTACTGCAGGGACATCGACGTACCGGCCCGCCCTTCGCTGACGCGCACCGCCACGCTGTGGCACCTGGGCACCCCAGTCCGCGCGGTGCTGCGTGAGCCCGCGACCACCTCCCTGGAACTGGCCGCCGCACTGCATCCCACCCCGGCCGTCTGCGGAACCCCCGCCGACGCGGCGCGGGATCTGATCGGTGAGCTGGAACCCTTCGGCCGCGGCTTCTACGCGGGGGCTGTCGGATGGTGCGACGCGCGCGGAGACGGGGAATGGGCGGTCGCCATCCGCTGCGCCGAAGTCGAGGGCCGATCGCTGCGCCTGTTCGCCGGGGCGGGCATCGTGCCCGGCTCCACGCCGACGGGCGAACTCGCCGAGACCGCCGCGAAGTTCCGTACTCTCCTCGACGCCCTGGGACTGACGGGCGAACCCTTCGAAAGGACCTGACCGTGCCCATCCCCCCGATCCCGCCCTACCCCATGCCCGGTGCGGACGAGCTTCCCTCGAACGTCGCCGGCTGGAACCCCGATCCACGGCGCGCGGCGCTGCTCGTCCACGACATGCAGCGGTACTTCCTCGCGGCCTACCGGTCCGACCGGTCCCCGGCGGATGCCCTGCTGGCCAACGTCGCGGAACTCAAACGGCGATGTACGGCCCTGGGCATGCCGGTGGTCCTCAGTGCCCAGCCCGGTGACCAGCCACCCTCCGAGCGGGCCCTGCTGCGCGACTTCTGGGGACCCGGCATGGGGAGTTCCCCGGAACACACCGCCATCGTCGACGAGGTCGCGCCCGCAGACGGGGACATCGTCGTGACCAAGTGGCGCTACAGCGCATTCGTGCGCACCGGCCTGGCCGATGTTCTGCGGGAACGCGGCCGGGACCAGCTCGTCGTCTGCGGTGTCTACACATCCATCGGCTGCCTGGCCACCGCCTGCGACGCCTTCATGCGGGACATACAGACCTTTCTCGTCGCCGATGCGACGGCCGATTTCACGGCCGACTCCCATCGCGGCGCCCTGAGTTGGGCGGCTCGGCAGTGTGCCGTGGTCGACACGACCACCTCGTTCCTCAAACAACTGGAGTCCTGACAGGTTCCCGAAGCCGAGGCGAGGAAAGTTGCGGACAGTGTCTGCTAGATTTAGGCATACCTAACCTACCGATTCCCCGCGATCACATGGAAAACGGGTGACGTATGCCTACTGAGACCCTCTGGGACCGGTGGCCTCTGGTGGAGGTGCACGGAGGGACCGCTTCGAAGGGCGAGCACCACGCGGCCGTGCTCGAAGCACTGGAGACGGCGCTGAACCGGGCAGAGCCCTTCGCTCTCGTCGTTTTCCAGCCCGCGATGGCCAAGGACGAGCCGATGCGCGCGCCCAGGACGGGACTCGTGCGCTTCCTGCGGACGAATCGCGGAGTGATGGGGGAACGGTGCCGAGGCGTGGCGATCGTCACCGACCCGGCGATCCTGCGCAGGGCGGGGAAGTTGGTCAAAGCGGCCCCGCTGATCCTCGGTTGTCCCGCCTCCGCGTTCGTCGACGCGGAGACCGCCCGCGACTGGGCGAACGACCGCGTACGTCCACAGCCCACCGGGACAGGAGACAGCTCGTGCTGATCGCGATAACCGCGCTTTGTGTGGCGGTTGCCGGATGGATCCGCCGACTGCGGGGACGTGACAAGGCCGTGACGAAGGAGACACCGGCGGCAGCGTCTCCCGAGGCCACTCCGGAAACGCCTCTGGGCGGATCCGCGGCGCAGTAGTCAAGAAGTCGTGGGTTCACCTCCTGGCGTCCCCACGGTGTGCGTACACCCCTGTGCCAGGGCGACGACTTCCTGGCGGGCGACTTGAGCTTCCTGTTCGTTGAACGACGTGTCACCGTACGGATCCACCCAGCCGAGTTTGCCCGAGTCGTGCCGGTCGACGGTGCTCAGCACTCCCGCCAACGTTTCACAGCAAGGTGTCCCGGGACGACCCCTTTCGCGTTGGTCGCCCAGAGTGCGGTTCCAGCTCGATCCCCATGATCCCTCCTTCGGCCTCGGACACCGGAGCTTCGCAGAGATCATTTGTCAGACACGACCCAGGACTGGATGGTGCTGTCCCTCGTGCCCGCAACGACGTCGACCAAGCGGCGCCCCCGCACCGCGATCAGCGGCGGCGTCGTCCTCGCCCGCGTCTTCGAGGAGGCGGGCTCCGCGCTGGTCGTGATGGAACGACGTCGACCTGGACAAGGCCGCCTCGGTGGGGGCCTGGGGCTTCTTCGCGCACGCCGGCCAGATCTGCATGGCCAGCGGCCGCCACCTCGTGCACGCCTCGGTCGCCGACGAGTACACGGCCCTGCTCGCCCAGCACGCGGACGCACTCGCGGTCAGCGACCCGACCGCGGAGGAGGTCGCCGTCGGACCGCTCATCGACGGCGGACAGCGAGACAACGTGCACCGCGTCGTCTCGTAGACGATCGCGGCCGGTGCTCGGCTCGCCGCGGGCACCGAATGTCCGACGGACTGGCCCGCCACGACCACCTCCTCGACCGCACCACCGTCGTCGAAGGCCCGACGACCTGACCAGCCCCGCCGAACCGGTCTTCGTCGCCCGTGAGAACGCCCGCGCCGAGGACGACGGCTATCTCCTCGTTCTGTGGTGGAACCGCGCCACCAACCTCAGCGAACTCCTCATCCACGACGCCGGCGAACTGCGCCGCACCCCACTGGCCCGGGTCAAGCTCCCCAGCCGCGTGCCCTTCGGCTTCCACGGCAGCTGGGCCGACCACCACACCCTGGACCGCGCCATCGCGGCCCACCGGGGAGACGACCGACAAGGCCGGGTGTTCGCCCTGCTCTGCCGGACCGGCGGACGCGGCTCAGGTGATCCGGCGCCGATGACCTGATCCGCCGGAAAGGCGCCGGCCTCGACTCAGCCGACGAGCAGGTTCGCCATCCGTACCTGGCCGCGTGCCGCCAGGCGGCGATCGCCGTGGTAGCCGCGGGCCTGGACGGCGCGGTCCTTCCCGTCGACTCACACGTCCGCGTGGACGGGCACGTCGGCGCCCGGCTTCTCGCGCAGCTTGGCATGGTCGATCGTGCCGATGGGCACCATGGGCGCCCTCGCTCTTGGCGGCTGCCTCCCGGCCGCGGACACTTCCTCGCCCCCGCTGGCTGACGCTGACTCGATCAGCCGTGGATTGCGTTGAGGACCGCGGCAAGTTTTTCGGGCGCACTGATCATGGCCATGTGGCCGGTGTCGAGATCGATGACGTCGGGCTGAAGCAGTGCGATGGATCGCTGCTGGAGTTCCTCGACGTAGCACTGGTCACGCGTGAGGTGCACGTACGTTCGGGGGATGTCGCGTCTGTAGCCGCTCAGGTCCACGGCCTCGCTGAGCAGGGCGGCCGAGTCGTCGGCCAGCAGGTCCAGGGTGGACGCGGCGGTCGCCTCGTCCATGTCGTTGCACAGCATCGCGGCGGCGCCCTCGCGGGTCTGGTGGTAGACGCCGCCGGCGATGGACTGCTCCACCAGACCCCGCACTCCGGGATCGATCTGGTCGAGCACCCGGGATCTGTCCGCCGGCACCACGGCCGACACGAGGACGACGTGGCGGATCCGGTCAGGGATGAGGTCCAGGACACGCGGGACCGTGACGCCCGCGAAGGAGTGACCGACCAGCACCACGTCGCGCAGATCCTTCGCTTCGACGTCTTCGCGGACCGCGTCGGCGCAGTCCGCGAGAGTGACCGTGCCCAGGTCGGCTTCGGCCCTGGTCCCGCGCCCCGGAAGGTCGACCGCCAACGCTTCCGCACTTAGATGGGGGATCAGCTCGTCCCAACAGTTCGCGCCGAAGCTTGCCCCATGGATGAGAACGAACGCCATGATTGACCTCCTCGTCAACGATGCCAATCGAACCTTAATTGAATTCAGTTCTGCTGTGGAGGCTTGCGGCGCACCAAGGGAGTATGTGCGAGTTGCCGTGAGCCCCGCTGAGCCCCGCTGAGTCCCCGGCGCCCATGCCTACGGTCTGTCTCGCGCCATTCCGGCCGCAGTCCAGCCAGGTTTCGTGGTGAGGACGTACGCGGCGCCGCAGGTGAGCAGCGCAGGCACGAGTCCGACTGTGGTCACCGCCGCCCCGGCGAGCAGTCCGCCGAGAGGGACTGCGCTGCCGGGTTCGAGGCGCGCGCAGGGAGTGCGAGGTCTCGCGTGCGGTCGGGGGCACTCCGGTCGCGATCTGCCGCGGGATTTCAGTGGCGCTATGGGCGCGCCTGATGATCCAGATGCCGTCCTCGCGGCGGTCCGGCGGCGCACCATCGCGCTGACGGGCGAGGCCCTGCTATCCGGGCCAGTCGCTCCCGATGCTACGGGTTTCCCCCAGGCAGCGGCCAGGGCGGTCCCACCGATCTCGGCATGCCGGTGATCGCAAGGCCACGGTGACGTCGCTGTCCTGTCCCAGCACAGAGATCATCTGTGGCGGCATGCCGCATAGCGGCTGGTTTCCGCGTTCAGGAATGCCTGGCGGTCTGTTCCGCAGCCTCGTTGTACTGCGACGCTTACCCCCCGTGTCACGTCCGCAGCCGAGGTAGCGTGAGATGCATCCTGATCTTGGATCACTATGGACCGCGGCCGGAGTGGTCTCCGGCTTCCAGGTCACCGGATTCGCTCTACGGATCAATAGAGAGATTGATGTCAGCGGCAAAGGCGACATCACGTGGCTGCCTCCCGCAGACATCCTCAACTTGCTGTCGATCGCTGTAACGATGCTCGGGGTGTTCGTCGCACCTGTTCTTGGCATCGGCGGCACAACCGTCCCAGTTAAGGCGTTTGGTCTTTCTGTCCTCTTGCTCGCGGGATACCCATTCGCACTCGCAGGCCACTACGACCTGTTCAACCCGCGAACGTATCGCTCATGGACGTACTGCCCGAGGCAGGAGCGGATCGTCCTCTCCGTCGTTGGTGTCTCGGCGATCACCTACACCGCTCTTGCGGTACTCCGCCAGTAACAGGACGGCGAGTGGGGATCCACCGATTCAACCGGCAATCCGGCAATCCGCATGAATCGGATGACTTGCCTGCGGCGAGGCAACTGCCAGACTCGCACCGCCAAGCCGTAGTCCGGATAATCGTTGGCCATGGCCTTCGAGGCGACCGCCGGGCGGCGCAGCAGTCCGCCGGCCGAACCGGCGGGTGAGCCCGGGCACCTGCTCGGCGAAGGTCTTGCGCGGACAGGAGTTCTCCGCGCAGACGCATCGACGCAGCCGTAACGACACCACGACGAACTTGCCGACCGGTGGCAGATCACGGGGAAATCGCAGGTACGAACCGTGTATTCGGCCCGACCAGCACCCGCATCCCGGACACTCGTGTCGGTCACCTCGACCGACTCTACGAACTCGCCCTCCAACGAGGGGAACAGCAACTCATCCAGCTGCGGCCGTACTTCGTTCACGGCGCAGCACTGTCGACCACAGAACTCACTGATAAAGCCAACGGGGCGTTTCCATGGCTCGGAGTACGCCCGGTTCTGGGAGAACCCCGGAGCCGAGGCGGAGTTCGAGGCGATTGTGGACCTGCTGGCGCGGGGCTGCGGGCGTAGGGGCGCTCGGGCACGCGAGCGTACAGGTATGTGCCGCGACGGCCGGTTGCCGCCGCGGCACATGTCGTGCATGCCTTACGCAGTGAAGAGGAACGGCTCGCTCTTCGCGTTGGATACGTCGGTCAGCACCCCGGCGGTGACCTTGAGTGTGGCGACCGCTTGGAGGAGGTCGCCTTCACCGACTCCGGTGAGGGCGTTGAACGGGATGCGGATCTGCTCGCTGCGCGGCCCGTTCACAGGCTGTGCGGGCTGGTCGTACGTCTGGAGGCCGACCCGCGTGAGCTGACTCTGGTTGCCGACCGACGCCCAGATCTGGATGCGGCTGATGACCGCGTTCAGTGACGCCCCCACCTCGATGTCCGCGACGACATCGAAGTCACCCGCGGTGGCAAGGGTGTCCACCGTGAAGGACGTACCCTTCTCGACCACCGACAGATCCTTGATCCTCGCGTCGTACTCTCCGGGCATAACCGGATCTCCTTCCCCGTTGGTGTTGGGTTCCCTCACCGTAAAATCGCCGGTTGACGGATCGCCTCGGGGGAATCCCCAGGGTTGCCAGGACGAATGGGCGAGGGTAGAGCGGGTTCATCCCCCTCGGGTAATTCGTGACTTCACAACGGGGGCTGTGTCCTGCCATCCACGCAGCGCATGCCGGCCCAGAGCACCGCCGCGAGCGCTCTCAGCGCGGTGCTGGTGGCCGGTGTGAGCGTCCTCGCCCATTTCGCCCTGGTGAGGGGCAGGGCGACGGAGTTCGTACCGGTGGCGGGGAGTCTTGCCACTGCCGTGGTCATCGGGCTGCCGCTGACCAACGGTTCCCGGCTTGGCGACCGTGGTCCTCGCGGTCATGTTGATGGCCGCCGTCTTTTGGCTCACCGACCTGGTGGCCACCTGGACCGGGGCCCGGTCCGTCGGGACGCGTGAACTGCCGCCCGTACGGGGCGTGGTGTTCGCGACCTCGGTCGCGGCCGGGCACCGGCTGCGCGGCCGATCGCCATCGGTGTGCTGCCCTGGTGCGTGACCCGGCTGGGCCTGCGGTACGCGGTCAGTACACGGGATCGGTACGACGCGCTGTACGCCGTCCGGGTCCGGTTCAGAGAAGGCGGTGAACCTCCTCAGCCCTAGTCGCCCGAAGTGGCCCGTCGTTCATCAGCCGCCCCGCGCCCGAGGCTCGGTCGTCCTACCCTGAGCCATGCTGTTCGGACGGCACGCACAGACCGAGAGGATCGGTCTGCTGGTTCAGGACGCCCGCAAGGGCAGAAGCCGTGTCCTCGTGCTGCGCGGCGAGGCCGGCATCGGCAAGACCGCGCTGCTGCGACTCGGCGCCGACGCGGCACAGGAGCAGGGCACGCGCGTGCTGTGGCTACGTGGCTGGGAGCCGGAGAAGCACCTCGCCTTCGCGGGTCTCTCCCAGCTCGTGCGGCCCGCCGCCCACCTCATCGACCGGCTTCCGGCACCCCAGGCCGAGGCCTTGCGTGGAGCTGTCGCCCTCGGGCCCACACGGCCCGCGGACCGCTTCGAGGTCTGCGCCGCCACACTGAGCCTGCTGGCCGAACTCGCCGAGGAGCGGCCACTGCTGGTCGCCGTCGACGACATGCACGCCTTGGACCCGTCCTCCGCCGAGGCCCTCGCGTTCGCGGCCCGTCGGCTGATGGCCGAGGACATCGGCATGCTGGTCACAACCCGGCCGGATCCGGCGGTCGACTCGCTGACGGTCGCTCTCCCCGCGCTCGAAGTGGCCGGGCTGGAGGAGAGCTCGGTCGGCGAACTCGTCGCCGACCGCACCGGGGTGAGACCCCACGAGGATGTACTACGTTGGCTCGCACTCCGCAGCGCCGGCAACCCGATGGCGCTGATCGAGCTGGTGAACGGGCTCACCGGACTTCAGCTGAGCGGGCACCGCCCGATGCCACGCACACTGCAGGCCGGGGCCACCGCGGGCGCGCTGTTCGCCGACCGCGTCGCGACGGTGGGGCCCGCCGCCCGGACCCTGCTGCTCCTCATGGCCGCGAGCACCTCGATCGAGGTGGGTGACGTGACACGCGCCGCGCGGCACCTCGGCGTACCGCGGACGGCGTTCGCCGACGTCGAGGGCAGCGGCCTGGCGTCCTTCGCCTCGCACGCGTACCACTTCGCCCATCCGCTGGTCCCCTCGGCTGTGCTGGCCGGCGCGTCCTCCGAGGAGGTCCGGGCCGCCCATCGGGCGCTCGCCGCGACCTGTGCACAGCCGGGACGCGCCGGGGAGCGGGCCTGGCATCTGGCCGAGGCGACCCTCGGCCCGGACGAACAGGTGGCGGCGGCGCTGGAGGAACTGGCCCGCACCACCGAGTCCCGCAGCGGGTACATGGCGGCCGCCGCCGCGTGGGAGCGGTCGGCGGCACTCAGCGTCAGCGAACCCGATCGGGCCCGACGACTCACCGCGGCGGCCAAGGACGCTCTCCTGGGCGGGCGCAACACCCACGCCCGGGAACTCCTCACCCGGGCCGACGCCCTGGTCGAGGAAGCCGGACTGCGCGCGGATATAGCGGCCGGCCTCGGTCGCGTCGAACTGTTCACGGGGCATCCCGCCCTGGCACACCGGTTCGTGTTCCGGGCGGCCGAGGAACTGTGCGGCACCGATCCACGGCGTGGCTCCGAGCTGTTCGCCGACGCCGCGATGGCGTCGCTGCTGTCCGGAGATCCGACCGGCGCCTTCGAGGCGGCGATGCGCACGGAGAAGCTGCTCGACGGAGCGCAGTCCCCCGCGACACTGGTGGCCGGCCTGATCCGGGGCATCACGATGTTGCACCTGGGGGAGGGCGCAGCGGGCAGAGAACAGCTGCGGCGCTGCCTGGAGGCGGTGCGCACACAGGGCGGTGAGCTGCCGACCGAGTACGTCGTGCTGGCAGCCGCGACCATGAACTGGACCGGGGAGCACGAGCTGGGCCGACGTACCGTCAACTCGCTGCTGGAGCGGCTGCGGGTCTCCGGAGCCCTGGGCATGCTGCCCTTCGCGCTGTACGTGTCCTCCTACGCGAACGTGTTCACGGGCCGCACGGAGGCGGCACGGGCGGCGGCGACCGAGGCCGTCGAACTGGCAGGGTTCACGGACAACGAGTTCTGGCAGTACCTCTCCCTGTCCGCCCTGGCCCACGTCGAGGCGGTACGCGGCGACGCCGAGGCATGCAGGCGACACGGGCAGCGGGCGCTGGCGCTGCGGCGCGCCGACACCGACTATCCGCGTGACGCGAACGAAGCCCTCGGACTGCTGGAACTGAGCTTCGGCGACTACTCGGAGGCGCTGCGCCGATTACGCGAGGGAGCGATGTCCACATCCGCGGACGATCCCGACACTCTCCTCGACAGCAGCTTCGACGCGATGGAGGCACGGATACGCTGCGGACTTCCGCTGTCGCCGGGAGCCCTGGCATCCGTGGCACAGCATGCCGGGCAGGTGCACATTCCCCTGCACGCCGCGATCGCCCTCAGGGTACGCGGTCTGGCCGCCGAGGAGGGGGCGGAGGACTGCTTCGAGCAGGCCCTGGCACTGCACGCCGAGGTGTCCTGCCCGCTGGAGACCGCCCGGACGCGGCTCACCTACGGGGAACGGCTGCGCCGCGCGGGGCAGCGAGTGAGGGCACGGGAGCAGCTGCGGGGCGCTCTGGATGCGTTTGAGCGGCTGGGCGCCGTGGTCTGGGCGGAGCGCTGCCGCAGAGAACTGACGGCGACCGGGGAGACCGTCCGGGCCCGGTCGAAGCCGTCCGGGCCCGAGGACCTGACGCCGCAGGAGTTCCAGGTCGCACAGGCGGTCGTGCGGGGAGCCACCAACAAACAGGCGGCCTCCGCGCTGTTCCTCAGCCCGAAGACGGTGGAGTTCCACCTCGGCAACGTCTACCGGAAGCTGGGGGTCCGCAACCGTACGGAACTCGCTCACCGGTATCCGGGGCTGCGCGAGTGACCCGCTCTCGGAGTCGATGGCGTCGGCTTCCGGGGCAGGGGATTTCCCGGAAGCGGGCCGCCGCCGGTTCTTCCTAGCGTGAAAAGCCCTGCGCACAAGGAGGAACCGGTCATGACCAGCGACGAGACCAGCAGCCCGGCGGAGCGCGGCAACCGCGCGGACGCGGAAGACGCCGGAACGGGGTGGGACTTCACCGCGCGGCTGACCGCACTGCGCGAACAGGCCCTGCGGCTGCTGGAGGAACTGGAGCAGCGAGCGGAACCCCAGCCGCCCGCCGCGCAGGACATCCGGCCCGCGCGAGACACCGCGTCGAAGGATGCCTCCGCCGTCGCGACGGCCACCGGTTCCCCCCTTGTCGCGGGAGCGAGCAACTCGGCCACCGACACGACGTACCTGGACGCGAGCGGTGCGAGCGGCGCCCTCTACGTGGTCGGCGACCCGGGCGGCGTCACAGGGGTCGGCTTCAGCCAGCCGGGCCTGCGCGGCTACGGCTACGGCAGCAACGCCGTGCACGGGTACGCCGTACCGCCGAACGCCCAGGCCGGCGTATGCGGGGAGAGCCCGTCCGGGGACGGCGTGTACGGCTACAGCACACAGGGGCGGGGCACGCTCGGCGTCAGTCTGCGCGGTATCGGCGTACTGGCCTTCAGCCGGGACCGGGAGGCCCTCAACGCGTACAGCGTCGACGGCGACGGCATCCGCGCGGCGACCCGCTCGAGCGCGGCAGCGGCGGTCCTGGCGGAGAACGGTTCGGAGTCCCCGGGCGGCTTCGCGGTGGTCTGCCTGGGCCAGTCCGGCACCGGAATGTACGTGTCAGGGGCCCATGCGGCGGTTCAGCTCGGCCGCTCGCAATCGGTCGGCGCACCCACGACCGGATTCCACAACGCGGGCGAGCTGGTGCTGGACGCGAATGCCGATCTTTACCTGTGCAAGACCACCGGCGTGCCGGGTGTCTGGAAGTTCGTGGCCTGACAGCGATTCACGGTCCACACAAGAAGGGGGAGTTGAGGGATGACAGTCGCCATATGCCTCAGTGGTGGAGGGGCCAGAGGGGATTTCGAGGTCGGAGCGCTGCGCCTGCTCTACGACCGGGGCATTCGCCCCGACATCCTGGTGAGCACCTCTGTGGGGTCGGTGAACGCCGTCAAACTCGCCGAGGGTGAGGATCCGGCCCACCCCGAGCGGGGATTGAGCGGCCTGGAACAACTGTGGGCGTCGCTGCGGACGAACGCGGACATGTATCAGGAGGAGGCCTGGCTGTCTCACCCGGACATGGATACCCGGGTCCGTGATCTGCTGACGGGGCGGTCCGCCAACCTTGGAATCTCGGGACCCGCGTCGGACAACGGCACGTGGGGTGAACTCGCGTTCATCGCGAACTTCTTCTACGACGCCGCGTTCCTCTTCGGGGACGGAATAGCGCTGCTCAAGTCGCTCCGCCTGGTGACGGAGGCGAAAAGCCTCTACAACCTCACTCCCATCCGCGACCGCCTCTACTCCAGGCTCGACCTCGACGCGATCGCGGCGTGGGCCGCGACGGGCAGGAAACTACGGATGGCCACGGTCGCCCTGGAAAGCGGCAGTCTGCGCTATGTGACCGAGAGCGGCGCGGTCCTGGAGCGCGACGGCTCACCGGCTCAGTGGGCGGGAAGGCTGACCGCGGCCTGTCGCGCACTGGAAAAGGAAGTCGATGGCCGGCAGCGAAACCTCCGCGATCAACAGGCTCTGCTGCGAACGGCCGCGCCGAACGAGAAGCCCGACATCATCGAGAACAACATCCGGCCGGCCCAGAAAGCACTCAACGATGCCCGGCTGGCGCTCGCGGACTGCTTGGCCGCTCAGCCTCCGGTACCGCTCGTAGTGGACATCCGCGAGGGCGTCCTCGCCTCGGCGAGCATCCCGGCACTGTTCCGTACGGTGGCCTTGGGTGACGAGAACTATGTCGACGGCGGGGTGCGCGAGATCGTCCCGGTGCAGGCCGCCGCGGACGCGGGGGCCGAGGAGATCTATGTGGTGAGTGCGTCACGGCTGACCGTCGAGCCTGAGAAGCCGCGCACTTTCACGGGCGCCGGAATCACCGACGTGCTCGGCAGGGCCATGGTCGAGATCGTCCTCAACGAGATCTCCGTGGACGACCTGTCCGTCCGTCCGAAAGCCGGCAAGAGCGCACCCCGTACCGTGGTGATCGCCCCGGACGTCGACATTCACAACCTGACCACGATCGATCCCGGTCTGATCCAGATCAATCGGGACTACGGCTGGATGCGGGCGGCGGACACACTCGACGGGGTCGACCACGACAGCGCACGCTGGCGGACCGCGACCGACATCGCGCTCACGCGGCTCGACACCTGGCGCGCCGAGAACCTCCGGTACGGACAGCCCGACCCCACGCGCCCTGCCGACGGCACCCCCACTCCGCGCACCGACGCCCAGGTCACGATCGATGCCGGGAAGCAACGACTCAAGGATGTGCTGGCCGCCCGCCGTGCCGCCGGCGGCCCCGTACCCGACGGCATCGACCGTTGGAGCGTGACCTTGGAACTGCACCCCTGGGTGGGTCAGTTGAACGACGCCGCGTTCGTCACGCATGCGGTGCCGGCGAGTGTCGGCGCTCATGACGGGTTCTCCGCGACGTTCACGATGCGCAACACGGGCACCACGACATGGCGGCCCGAAGAGCAGTACCGACTCGGAACCCAGGCTCCCCAGGACAACACCACGTGGGGGACCAACCGTGTCGAACTGCCGGCATCTGTCGCACCTGGTGAGGAAGTGACCTTCGCCGTCGACCTCAAGGCACCTGCGGCTTCCACGACCGTGCTGCAGTGGCGCATGGTGCGGGACGGAGTGGAATGGTTCGGTGCGGCCACTCCGTCGCTTGCAGTCACCGTGACCGAACCTGCCGCATGCGGGAAGTTGCGAGCCGACATCGCCGCGGCCGACAGGGACATTGACGATCTCCGGCGACTCCGGGACAGCCTGGACCCGAAGGACCCCGCAGACCGGGCTGAGCGGAAGGACCTTGTCGAACAGATCGGCGAGGTGCGGAAGAGGCTGACGGAACTCCGCACCTTGAAGGCCCAGATGGGATGTCGATAGGGATGCCGACAGGGTCCGGCGGTGCCGCGTCAGCCATCCGTGGGATCCACCGTCGCCTGATGTTCCTCCACCTCTGTCTGCTGATGCGGCACAGCCGCTCACGTCCCGAACGGGCGCGGTCAGTCTGCGCCGTGATGACGTCCATGCCTCCGCCTTCGCTGGCGAACGTGCTGGACTGGTGGCGTCCCGTTGCTCTATCGATCTCGGTGAGCGTGAGTTCGAGGTCGTCGACTCGGTCGGGTGATCTTCTGGCTGGCTGAGCATGGAAGCGGGGCCTCCCGCACAGCTCGTGGATGTCGAATCCAATCGAGCAGCAGGAGGCCCTTGGTGCTGCAGTCTTCCGTGCGCCACCGGCTGGAGCTGTCCCGGGCGACGTGCACACCGACCTTGACCACCGGCTGGGGCCGTACCAGCGTGACGTTCACCGCTTCTGTGGTGCTGTCCCGCCCTGCCGGTTTGGGAGGCGATGGTGGTGCCGGGGGTGACGGAGCCGACGCCGAGTCCCGCGGGTCTCAATCCATGGTGGAGAATCGCTGCCATGAGTGAGAACGTCTACTTCCAAGTTTCCGCGAACGGTGAGGACCTCGGGCGCATCGTCTTCCGGCTGTTCGACGACGTCGTGCCGAAGACCGCCCGTAACTTCCGTGAGCTGGCCACCGGCCAGAACGGGTTCGGCTACAAGGGTGCGCCCTTCCACCGGGTCATCACCGAGTTCATGCTGCAGGGCGGTGACTTCACCAACGGCAACGGCACGGGCGGCAAGAGCATCTACGGTGAGAAGTTCGCCGACGAGAATTTCCAGCTCAAGCACGACCGGCCGTTCCTGCTGAGCATGGCCAACGCGGGTCCGAACTCCAACGGCTCGCAGTTCTTCATCACCACGGTGGTGACCTCGTGGCTCGACGGCAAGCACGTCGTCTTCGGCGAGGTCGTCGAGGGCACGGACGTCGTCAAGGCGATCGAGACGCTCGGCAGTTCCTCCGGCGCCACCGCAAAGAAGATCGTCATTGAGGAGAGCGGCGTCGTCCCCACCGTCTGATCATCGTTCGTCTGGGGCGCCTGTCCAGCGCCCCAGACGGGTGTCCACGTGCGCGTGCACCCCGGTGCTCCGGCAGGCTGTCCGGGGTGGCCGAAGAGCGCGACGTCGCCGGGGGAGAGGTCGGGCCTGGCGCGGTACCAGCGGGCCGGGTGCCGCCAACGCCCGGTACCGTCCTGGCGACGCCGACTTCCGCCACCAGCGACGTCACTCGACACCTGTCGCGCACGGTGTCCCGCGTCGGTGGTCGACGGGCACAGCGCCCACGGCGCCGACTCCCACACAATCAGCTCCCCGTCCAGCGCTGTAGCGTCCGGCAGCTGCGCAGTCCCGGCGACCACCTCGGGGAAGGCCGGCCCCATCTCGGTGCCGCGCCCCGAGCGCAGTAGCACCCGCCCCGCGTCGATAGAGACCAGGGCCTGCCACCTGTCCCACTTCGGCTCACGCGCCCACCGCGGCAGCAGCGCAGGGTCGGACATGAGGGGGCGGCGAGTATCGGTTCCGGCAGTGTCCACGTCACAGCCCATGTCTTCCACCCGGCCCGCCCGTCGGCAGACCGAGTGCGCGTACACACCCGCGTCTGATGTCGCGGCCGCCTATCGTCCGCAACGGATCTCACCGAACCTGGCGGTGCCGCCGGTACGGCCGAAGGATCTGAACCAGTACCGGGAATCAGGCCGCGACGAGTTCCTGCTCGCGGTCCGGTGTCTTGACCTTGGGGTTCTTGTTCGGCAGCGAGAGCCGGACGACCTTGTGCCACGCGGAGAACACCTGCTTGGGCAGCGGTCCGGTGACGTACTCCAGCTCGTACTTCTCGAACAGCGCGCGCACCTTCACCGCGACCTCGGCGTACCGGTTGCTCGGCAGGTCCGGGAACAGGTGGTGCTCGATCTGGTGCGACAGGTTGCCGGTCATGAAGTGCATGGCCCTGCTGCCGCTGATGTTCGCCGAGCCCATCATCTGGCGCAGGTACCACTGGCCGCGCGTCTCGCCCTTGATCGAGTGGCGCTCGAAGACCTGCACGCCCTCGGGGAAGTGCCCGCACATGATCACAGAGTGGGACCAGATGTTGCGGACCAGGTTCGCGGTGAACGTGGCGGCGAGCGTGGTGAGGAACGACGGGCCCGACAGCAGCGGGTGGATCACGTAGTCCTTGAGCACCTGCTTGCGGATCTTGCGGCCCACGGCCTTCACCCGCGCGCGGAACTCCGGGTTGTTGCGGCGGCGCTTGTGCAGGTTCTTGCCGAGCTCCAGGTCGTACGCTGCGATGCCGTACTCGAAGAAACAGGCGTTGAGGAAGTTCCACAGCGGCTGGCCGAGGTGGAACGGGTGCCACCTCTGGTCCTCGTCGACGCGCATGATGCCGTAGCCGAGGTCGTTGTCCTTGCCGATCACGTTGGTGTACGTGTGGTGCAGCTCGTTGTGCGAGTGCTTCCACTGCTCGGACGGCGAGACGTGATCCCACTCCCAGGTGGTGGAGTGGATCTTCGGGTCCCGCATCCAGTCCCACTGGCCGTGCAGGATGTTGTGGCCGATCTCCATGTTGTCCATGATCTTCGCCACGGACAGACCGGCGGTGCCGAGCAGCCACGCGGGCGGGAAGATCGAGAACAGCAGCACGCCCCTGCTGACCAGCTCGAGCTTGCGCTGCGCCGAGATGACCTTACGGATGTAGGCGGCGTCCTTCTCGCCACGGCTGGCGATCACCTCGTCGCGGATCGCGTCCAGCTCGCGGCCGAGCTCCTCGATCTGCTCCGCGGTCAGGTGGGCGGTGGGGTCGATGGCGGTCACGGTGCTCCTACCGTTCGATGTCGCAGGGGCCCGCCGCAGCGGACACACAGGTCTGGATGAGGACGCCCGGCTCGGCCTCGGTGATCTCGCCGGTGCGCAGGTCGCGGACGGCGCCCGCCTTGAGCGGCGTGACGCAGCCGAAGCAGATGCCCATGCGGCACCCGGAGGGCATGAGCACGCCGGCCTCCTCGCCGATGTCCAGCAACGGCGTGGCGCCGTCCGCGCCGACCCTCTTGCCGGTGACGCTGAACGTGACCTCGCCGCCGTCGCCGGCGACGACGATGCCGGGGCGGAAGCGTTCGGTGTGCAGGCGCTCTTGTACGCCGTGCTCACTCCAGTGCTCTTCGGCGGCGTCGAGCAGGCCCGCGGGCCCGCAGGCCCAGGTCTCGCGCTCGGCCCAGTCGGGCACGAGTTCGTGGAGACGGGCGATGTCGAGCTTGCCGTCCGTGTCGGTGTGCACCTCGGTGAGCCGCAGCTTCTTGTCCGCGACCAGGTCGTGCAGTTCGTCGCGGAAGATCACGTCTCGCGGCTGTGGCGCGCAGTGGACCATGACGACGTCGTCGAACTCGGTGTCGCGCAGCATGCCCATCACGGGCGTGATGCCACTGCCGGCCGTCAGGTAGAGGACCTTGGCGGGCTTGGCCTGCGGCAGCACGAAGTCACCGGTCGCCTGGTCGAGCTGGATCAGCGTGCCCGGTCTGGCCCTGCGGACCAGGTGGTTGCTGACCTTGCCGTCCTCGATCGCCTTCACGGTGATCGTGACGCGGCCGTCCTGGCGGTGTGTCGGCGAGGTGAGGGAGTAGGCACGCCACAGGCGCACCCCGTCGACGTCGACCCCGATCCGCACGTACTGACCGGCCGTGTGGCCGCGCCAGCCCCGTCCCGGCCTGATCACGATGGTCGCGGCGTCACCCGTCTCGGGGTGCACGGCCTCGATGCGCCCACGCAGGTCGGCGCCCGCACGCAGCGGGCTGACCAGGTCGAGGTAGTCCGACGGCAGCAGCGGCGTCGTGACCATCTCCAGCAGTTTCCTCGCCCTGCTGCGGAGGGCTGTACTCGTCATGGCTCCAGCTTGCTGCGCCTCAAGGAGTAAAGTCCTGACCGTAGGACGTGAATCTGGTCGGCTGAATTGTTCGCAGGGAACAAAAACGTGAGTTATGCAGTCCGGAGGGCCAGTGAACTGGTCCTGGATGAGACGACGGTCACCGCACTTCGGGCCGCGCTGAAGAGCACCGCCGACGAGGTCGTCCAGGCGATCATCGACGAGGTCCCTCCCTACGCCAACGCCCTTTCGGGCCACATGGGCGGAACCATCCGCCGAGCCGTCCGCACCGCCCTGGGGCACTACCTGGACCTCGCGAGCGGGAACACCACGGGCGGGGACGCCGGTGACGCGGCCTACGAGCTGGGCCGCGGCGAGGTCCGCGACGGCCGTTCGATGGACGCTCTGCTCAGCGCCTACCGCGTCGGCGCCCGCGTGGCCTGGCGATGCCTGGCAGCGGGTGCCGTACCCGCGGGTCTGCCCGCCGCCGAGGTCGCCAAGTTCGCCGAGCTGACCTTCGCCTACATCGACGAGCTCTCCGCCGCGAGCGCCGCGGGCCACGCCGACGAACTGGCCGCCCGGGGCAGGGCCTACGAGCGCCACCTGGAACACCTGGCCCGGGACCTCCTCGCCGGCGCGAGCCCGGACGTGCTGCTGGCCTCTGTTCAACGGGCCGGGTGGCAGCCTCCGGGTTCGCTGACCGCGGTCCTGCTGCCCGCAGCCCAGGCCCGGCCTGCCTACCGCGCGCTCGACCCGGGCACCCTCGTCCTCGACGATCTGCCGGACTCCACCGGTGTGCTGTTCGTCCCCGATGCCGACCGATCACATCTCTTGCGGCAGCTGACCGACCGCACCGCCGTGGTCGGCCCGGCCCGGCCATGGACTCGTGCGTCCGCCTCGTACGCACGAGCCCTACGAGCGCGCTCCCTCTCCTCCGATATTCGCGACACCGAGGACCACCTGCCCGAGCTGGTGCTGAGCGCCGACATGGACGCGCTCGAAGACCTGCGCGCCCGAGCCCTCGCACCGTTGCGAACCTTGCCTGTCGCGACCGCACGGCGGCTGGAGGAGACGTTGCGGGCGTGGCTGCTGCACCAGGGCAGGCGGGACGAGGTGGCGGCGGCGTTGTTCGTCCATCCCCAGACGGTCCGGTACCGAATGTCGCAGCTGCGGGAGCTGTATCCGGATCTCGCATCGCCACACCGGGTCCTTGAACTGACGCTGGCGGTCGGTCTTAGGGCCGGCTGAGACCGGGGGCTGATGTGAAGACCGGACAAGGCCCCGGGAAGCCCGTCGGGGGCGCTGTCTCTGAGAAGGGCGGCGGCGGATACGGCTCGCCTGGATCCGGTGGACGATGCGCACCGGCCCGCTCGTCGACGCGCTCATCGAGCATCTGGTCGATGAGCTGGGCCGCTACGCCCTGGAAAACAGCTTTCATGCCGTCGTGGAGGGTGCTGTCCCGGCACGAGCTGACCCACGGGCGCGCGGCGGGCTGCAGCTGGGTGACCGGTGGGGTGGCCAGGCCGGGTCACCAGGGACCGGGGGCCGGGCCGCTCGCGTCGGGGACCACCGTGGTTCTGCGACGGCCCCGTGCCTCTCACCGCGCGAGGGATGATGAGGATGGAATGACGGAATGTGAGATCAGGAGCTTCCATGGCGAAGCGAGTTCACCAACCCCGTGAGGACGCGGAGTTCAATTTCATCCTCGGGATGAGCGCAGTTCCGGTCCTCGCGTACTTCACCGGGACATGGCCCAAGGCAATCGAGCCCTGCCGGGTGATGGACCTCGTCGTGGGTGGCATCGCCGACGACTACACGGGCCGCCTGACGGCCGTCCGTGCCGACATCACGCGTTGTCCGGCTGCGACCGAGCGATACGGGATCACCGGAGCCCCGTCCTACGTCCTGCTGAAAGAGGGAGAGGCGGTGGCGCACGGCACGGGGCCCATGACCATCACCGAGGTACGGAAGTTCTTGGACGGCCACCTCTGAGCGGCCGCTGCGGCACGTGGCCGCGACGCCCGTCACGACGTCGTCCCCGCACTTGCGCTCGATCGCCCGCGAAGAGCGGACCCCGGTGGTGTAGCCGTAGACCAGCAGCCGCAGCATCAACCGAGGATCGTAGGGTGGGTTGCCGCGCCGCTCGGTGTGGGACGCGCGGATCGCCGTCGGGTCAAGCACCTCGTCGACCAGCTCGGCGACGAACCGGGCCAGATGTGCCTGGGGCAGCCAGTCGTCCAACGGCAATGGCATCAACAGCATCTGATCCGGCGTGAACGCCCGGAACGTCTTGCCCAGCGGCATGAACGGGCTTCCAACCTTTCGGTGCGACGACACCGGCATCAAGGAGCCGCTCGCGAACCGGCGGCGGTTCGGCTCCGTCTGCCGGGCCTGCTGCTCAGCGCCCGGCCAGGGCTCCACCGTTGATGTGCAGGGTCTGACCAGTGATGTGTCCTGCGGCTGGTGAGGCGAGGAACAGCACGGTGCCTGCAATGTCCGCCGGGGTGCCGGCCCGGCCGTTGGCTGTCTGGGCGAGCAGGGTGGCACGGCGCTGCGGGGGCATGTCGCCCTGGAAGAAGTCGGTGGACTCGGTGTAGCCCGGCGCGATGACGTTGGCCGTGATCCCGTCTTTGCCGAGGTCCTGGGCCAGGGTGAGGTTCCAGGCTTCGACGGCGGCCTTGGCGGATCCGTAGGAACCGGAGCCACCACGGTGGGCCGCGATGGAGCTGACGCTCACCACGGCTCCCCCGTCTGTCAGCCGTGGTCGCAGGGCGGTGGTGACCAGGACCGCGGAGAGCACATTGGCGTCGATATTCGCGTGCCAGGCCGCCGCCAGGCCGACCAGGCCAGACGGTGGCTCGGCGCCGATGTCGGTGTTGCCCCCGGCGTTGTTGACCAGCACGTCCACCTGAGAGGGCAAGGCGTCGAGTGCCGCCTGGACCTGCACGGGGTCGCTCGCGTCGAATGCGACGGCGCGCACGTTCGGGCCCAAGTGTGCCGCGGTCTCCTCCAGCACGTCCTTACGACGCCCGGTAATCACTACCTGGTCGCCCTGCGCGGCGAAGGCCTCGGCAACGGCCCGGCCGATCCCGGTGCCACCACCGGTAACCACGATCTGACGCATCACCACTCCTTGTTTAGACCTAAACGTGTGTGGGACAGTACCACCATGACCACGCCGGACCAGCCCCGCATTGACCGCGCTGAGGAGATCTCCCGAGCCTGGCGACGCGAGCAGCCCGGACTCCCGGTCGACTCGATCGGCATCCTCACCCGCATCCACCACGCCGCGAAACTGCTGGCCGACGAACGCCGCCGTACCCTGACCCAGATCGGCATGGACGCCGCCACCCTCGATCTGCTCAGCACCCTGCGCCGCTCCGGCCAGCCATACCGTTTGTCCACCCGGGAACTCGCCACCCGCTGCCTGATCACACCTGGAGCTGTGACCCAACGGGTGGACCGGGCCCAGCACGAGGGATTCGTCCGCAGGCTGGCTGCGGACCCCGGGACCCGCGCCGTGCCCGTGGAGCTCACTCCCGAGGGCCACCACGCAGTGGAGAACGCGGTCGACGGCCTCCTGAACTACGAGCAGGGCCTCATCGAGGTCCTGTCACCCCAGGACCAGCAGGAACTGGGCCGCCTCCTGGCCGTGCTAGTGCAGGACCTCAACGACCGTGCCCACCACCACACCTGAACCACACCACGGGCAACGGAAGTCGCTCAAGACCGCGAGCGAGGAAAGACTGGAGAGTTACTGACCACGCTCCTAGGTCGGCGCGGGCGCGCAGGGTGTGCGGGTGATCGGCGTCCTGGTGCTCTTCCCGCAGGGCGATCAGTGTGTGGGCCTTGGGTTCTGCTTCGTCGGTCCGGCCCAGGCCATGCAGGGATTCCACCAGCAGGTGGCGTGCGGCCCAGCGGTCGGGGTGACCGTCACCGGGTACGGCGACGATGTCCCGCACGGTGGCGCGGATGAAGTCCTCGGACTCGTGCGGGACGGTGCGGTACGGAACCCAGGCCAGAGTGAGGCGGCGGCTCAGGGTGGCTTCGTGCTCGGCGCCCAGGGCGGTGGTCGCGTGTTCGACGGCAGTGCGGGCGAGTTCGGCGGCCTCCGTCGAGCATTGCTGCTCGCCGAGATTGTCGGCGAGCCTGGCGATCGTGAACAGGGTGTGGGGATGGTCCGGCTCTGTTGGCGGGCATCGTCGTATCGGTCCCACTGTTCTCGAACCAGGAGACGTACGTGGGCTGGGTGCCGGAGCAGTGGCCGTCGTTCGGGGATGTGACCTGCCTGGTCGGTTCGCGGTGAGCGCGGGGCTGTACGCGGTGCTGCGGCGGGCCGACCGGGCCTCCGTCTAGGAAGCGGCTGTGAGCAGGTTCTTCTCCAGGATCACCGGCAGTGACAGGGTTCGGTAGCCGACCGAGGCGAACAGGACGGTGATCCGGTTCTCCTCCTCGCTGAGGACCTCGCCGTCACCCCACTGCGGGTGGTGGACCGCGGTGCCGGGCGGAAACGGGTGGTCGTGGCGCGTGGGCGAGGCGGTCCGGGGGCGGGACAGGCCGGGGACGGCGCCGACTGCGGCGTCGGCGCCGGTGGGCCGCTGTTCGCATCGGTCGCAGTTGCCGCAGGGGGAGTTGAGGCGCTCGCCGAAGTAGCCGAGCAGGAAACGCCGTCGGCAGCCGGTGGTCTCGGCCAGGCCGCGCATCATGTCGACCCGGGAGCGTTCCATGCTTTCGTGCGCGGTGCCCAACTCCATGGCCCGCGTGGCGGTTTCCTCCGCATCGGCCCCGGGGACCGGGGCCACCTTTCCGCGTTCCGTGGTGAGGGCTCCGGCACTCTCCAGGAGGTTGAGGACGGCGGTCAGCCGGCCGGCGGACAGGCCGGTCTCCTCCTGGAGTTCCGTCGGTGTCAGCGGGGTCGCACGGTCCTGTACGAGGCGGGAGACGTCGGCGATGGTGTCCGCGTCCGGGCGGCCGGTGGAGAAGAACTTCTGCAGGCCCAGGTCCTCGACGCGGTAGTGCAGGATGGCCCGGGACGGCTCGCCGTCCCGGCCCGCCCGGCCTATCTCCTGGTAGTAGGCGTCGAGGGACCCGGGCACCGAGGCGTGCAGCACGAACCGTACGTCGGGCTTGTCGATGCCCATGCCGAATGCCGAGGTGGCCACCACCACGTCCAACTCGCCGCCGAGAAAGCGGTCGTGGACCGCGCTGCGGTCGGCCGACCGGCTGCCCGCGTGGTAGGCGGCGGCGCTCAGGCCGAGTTCGCTCAGCTCGGCGGCGTACGCATCGGCGTCCTTGCGGGTGGCGACGTAGACGATGCCCGGCTTGGGCTCGGCCGCAGCCCGCTCCACCACGGCGCGCCGCTTGGCCGCGTTGTCCAGGAAGTGGGTGACCTCCAGGCGGATGTTGGGCCGGTCGAACCCGGCCACCACCTCGTGGGCCTTGCGCATGCCGAGCTGCTCGACGATGTCGGCTCGCACCGGTGCGGCGGCGCTGGCGGTGAGGGCGAGGATGGGAGGGCGCCCGATGCTCTCGGCGGCCTGCCGGAGCCTGAGGTAGTCCGGCCGGAAGTCGTGGCCCCAGGAGGACACGCACTGCGCCTCGTCCACGACGAAGAGGGACGGTCTCAGCGTGGCCAGCCGCTGCAGCACGTCCTGCTTGGCGAGCTGTTCCGGGGCGAGGAAGAGAAACCGGGCCGTTCCGTCGCTCACGCTCTCCCATGCCTGCTCGTTCTGCGCCCTGGACATCGACGAGTTGACGGCGACGGCAGTCTGGCCGCTGCTGCGCAGCAGTCCGGCGATCTGGTCCCGCTGGAGAGCGATCAACGGTGACACGACGAGCGTCGGACCAGGGAGCAGCATGCCCGGCACCTGGTACACCGCCGACTTGCCCGAGCCGGTCGGCATCACCACCATGGCGTCCCTGCGGCGCATGACCGCTTTCATCGCGGTGAGCTGACCGGGACGCAACTCGTCCCATCCGAAGGCCACCCGCGCGGCTCTGCGGAGACGGCGGGCGACGAACAGGCTGATCGGCAAAGGGACTCCCGAAGCGGTTGCGCGCGACCGGGGCGGAACCGGACGGGCGGTGGTGGGTCTAGTGCCCGCCCCGGCCCGAAGCAGTCCGATCGCCAGGCGCGGACTGCGACGGCACGGTCGCGGCAGGCCGGCGAGCGTCACGACTGTCTTCAGGGGCTATTGCCTCGACCGTGTTGCCGGGCACGGCCAGCACGTCTTTGCCCATCTACGCGACGCAAGGAGCCCCGGCTGAGGCTTGCGGAGACCGCCCGGGAACGGCTTCTCGCCCTGGCGCGGGGCCGGTACGAGACGCGGGGCTCGTACGAGAGGGGCGCGGTCGAGGAGTTGCGGCGCAGGACGGGCGCGCCGGGCCCGGCGGTGCGTGAGGGTGCCAGGCATCCCTCACACACTGTGCCGCACCGGTTCTAGCTGCAGGTCCGGGGTGGCGACGGTTTCGCGAGTACCTGACCGGGCCGATGACGCAGAGGGAGCGGAACAAGACGATCACTCGCCTGGCCGGGGCGGAGCTGGTGGCAGGCGCGGAGATACCAGGGGTGCAGCGGCTGCAGTTCTTCCAATCCGAACCGCCCTGGGAGGCCGAGCTGGTCAACGACCAGCGGCTTGAGCTGCTGCGCGAGGAGCCGGCGACGGCTCCGCAGGATGGCCGGGTCACCGTGATCGACGATTCCAGGGACCGCAAGGACGGCATGACGACCGCGCACATGGGCGCCGGCAGCGGCCGGGCCGACGGGGAAAAGAGAAACCATTGGCCCGAGAGCTGGAGGTTCCATAGCGTGTCGGTCATGCCGATGCCCGTCCTGTACTGCCGTGATTCGTTGAACCCTCGACGCGTAGACGAACACTTCGCGCTGGAAGCTCGGGAGGTCCGCGCCTGTGGCGGGGCAGTAGGGCTGATCGACCACGACGCGCTGTTGCAGGGCGACGCGCAGCAGGCAGTTGCACAAGTTCCGGCTGGGCTGGGAAGTGCCTGGTACCGAGGCTGGATGATTCCCAGCGATCGATACGCCGCGTTGGCTGAGGCCCTGAGCCGACGTGGCACCAAGCTGCTCGTGACACCGGAGCAATACCGCACCGCTCACGAACTGCCAGGCTGGTATGCAATGTTCGTCGACATCACGCCCGCGAGCGTGTGGCGTCCTACGAAGCCCGGTGAGATGCTGACCGCCGACGACCTGGCTGTTCTCGCCGAGCCCCTACTGCCAGGCTCGGGAATCGTGAAGGACTACGTCAAATCGCGCAAGCACGAGTGGGAGCAGGCGTGCTTCATTCCCGATCTCGCCGACGCCGTGGAACTGACGCGGGTCGTGCAGCGCTTTGCAGAGTTGCAGGAGGAGTTCCTGGCTGGTGGGATCGTTCTCCGCGCCTTCGAGACGTTCTCGCGGCTTGAGTCCGTCGCGGCTGAAGTGCGCGTGTGGTGGCTGGATGGTGAACCCAGGATGCTGACGCCCCATCCGGATAGCCCGTTTGGGCGCGGGCTGGCGCCCGACCTTGATGACATCGAGCCTGCAGTGCGGCGCCTAGGATGCCGGTTCGTCACAACCGACGTGGCCCTTCGCTCGGACGGGGTGTGGCGGGTAGTCGAAGTCGGTGACGGCCAAGTCAGTGACCTGCACCAGTCGAGCAGCCGAGGCGAATTGGCCGCACTGCTGGTCGGTCCGTAGCACCTGCGCTCCGTCCCTGCACCAAGTCAAGTGGCGTGATCGTCGGGCCTCGAGCGGTGCCTGGGTGAAAGCCAGTCGTCTGTGTCGCGGTGGCGGCCGAGTCCGACTGAGGAGAACTCGTCGACGTGATTGCCCTTGGCAGCGCTGAGTCGCCGCAGCGCCTGAGAGATCGGAGTGCCGCTCGTCGGCGACGGCTCCCCTTCGGTCAGGCGCAATGGGCCAAGGACTAACATGGGCAACCGGTCCTGTCTCCGAGCACACAGTCAGTAGGCGATCAAAGCCTGCTGGCGCCTTCCAGAACCCGTCGAGTTCGGGTGCTCCGACGGACGTGACCACACCGACGAGCAGCACCGGCCGTGATGCTTGCCGAGGAGATGGGCCAATGACCTCCGCAGCCGTGCTAGACCTTTCCCCGGTGCGGGGTTGGTGCTGGACGGGACGGAGTGGGCGGTCGAGCGGCGTGAGCCGCACCTGGGACGGATCCAGTTGGTGAAGGACGACGGGACTCGGGAGCGGGTGAGCTTCAGGTTCCTGACCAACCATCCGCAGCGCTGGCCGTCATGTGTAGACGTCGGCGGCGGGAGCCGACCGGACCCAGCGCAAGGCGTCCGTGGACTTGAAAGCGGGCCAGCTCGAGCTGACCGAGCTGCGGATGGCACATCTGCTGGAAGTAGCGACTGGATTCAGCTCCGGTGACCCGTTCCACCCGGGCCTGGGTGAGCCAAGGCCCAGGTGCGCCCCGGCGACGACGACGCTCACTGAGCGCCGGTACGTGAAGGTGGCGGAGCTTGCGGCGCTGGACCCGCAGCACGCGAAGCTGCTGGGGTTTGGCGTTGGAGACCCACACGCCCAGTTTCACGGCCATCGGCACCGACCGTGATTTGCCCGCTTTGGGCGCGTGGTAGCGGCCGGTGGGCACCTTCCCGCTCCCCCCACTGCGTGAGGGCCGTCAAGCCCCGCTGGAACTCCCGTTCGGCCTTGCTCGGGCCCATCCTACGCTTCACGGCTGGGGCGGGAGATGGGGCCTCAAGAGGCTTGACGCCCAGCTGGGACAGCCGCTCCTGCTGCTGGGTGGATGGCCGTGCCCAGGTACTCGCCTCGCGTTGCTGTGCGAGCCATGAGGTGGTGTTCAGGCACTCGACAGCCTGTGGGTGCTGGCGATGACCTGAGGGGTCGGATCCTTGAATGGGCGTCGTGTGGCTACGCCGAAGCCCGGATTATCAGGGGCTTTACTTGTTTCCTCAGAGCTCTTGGAGGTACACGCTTGCCGCATTGCTGGCATTGGTGTAGTTGTGCCAAGAAAAGTCGAACTCCTTGGTCTGCCCCTTGGGGCAGGCTTTTGCGCTGTAGTCGACACCTCCATCGTTCCAGATGGCGTAGACGCGGGCGCACTCGCCGTCTGCGGCGGTGTCGGTGACGTTGCCGAAGACATGTACCCAGTTGCCGCTGCAACTGACGTTCCAGTCAGCCTCGGCGCCACTGGTCTCCACGTGTCGCACGGTGTTGCATGCGGCAGCATCGGCTGTTCCTGCGGAGGACAGCACCAGTCCGCTACTGAGAAGAGCGACCGACATGGCAGCTAACAGAATGGTGCGGATCTTCTGCATCAGTTCCCTCTCGTCGGCTGTGCCAGAACCTCTGTGACGGATGTTCACGCCCTCGACTGTCCCGCACAGATCGGCACCATGTCTACACATGTTGCGTGACATGGTTTTGGCCCAGCCGCGTGACCTCTGATGTTGTCCCGCCGCAGGTGATCTCCTGGTGGCGGGATGATGGGTTCGTCTGATGCGGGGTCGCGACCGTGAGGTGGGAGAGATATCGCTGCATCCTCATGTCCCTGGTGAGGTGCCCGTACAAACCGCCGAGGGAGTGCATCTCGCGTGCCCGAAGGGCTGTTTGTGCATGCATATTCGTGAGGTGCCGGGTCCGGGATTCACGGACGAGGACTTCATGGACCTGTATCCACGGCGCGGGCGCCCCGGCTGGTCACCCGCCCAGCTGGCGCTCGTACGGCTGCACGGTCCTCGCGCCGGGCGTGGGACCGGTGCTCAGCCACGAGTACAAGCAGATTGAACGGCAGCTGTACGAGTGTGTGAGGAGGTATGCAAGCACTCCATCGGCACTCGGTCAGCGGTCGAGTGCATCTCGCCAGTAGTCCTGGAGCATTTCAGTCGGCCATGATGGCTGTGTGACAGGGCCGTGGGGGAGCATCTCCTGGAACACGGGTACGAAGTCAATAATCGGTGTGCCGTCGACGGCGTTGAGGTCCGTCACGCGGAGGTTGCGCCCGTCCACGCCGAGCAGTCGCGGGAACGACGTCGCGATCCGGGCGGGGCGCCGGTGGTTACGGTGTACGAACGTTCCGGTCGCTGACCACTCCGGGTTGTTGCGAGGACTGCGGGCATGCAGCGCGACGTCGCTGGGCGAGCTTCGGAGAAGTACCAGGTGACCTGGAGATGCGAGAACTCCTCGATCTCCTGCAACGTGTCGTCGGGGTAGTCCGGGCGCAGCCGGATGATGGATTCCACGCCGCCCTGGAAGTCGTCGCCGACCTTCAGGTGGCCTCCGACAACCGTGGCGACGATCGGCACCTCGATGGACTGTGCGGTCACAACTGCCCCTTCTTCCGGTCCAGACGGGAAGTTCGGTAAGTCTCCGCGCCGCGCGCCCCCATCGTCATGGCGCGGTCAGGCTACTCGCTTCAGCACGGCCTTGGCTCGTTCGTCGATCTCCGCCGCCGCGCTGATCCCGCGGTTGCGGTACGGGGAGAGAACCCGCCGCATGTTGATCACCGCCTCGCGGGCTCGGCCGGAATGGACGCCGTTCATGGCGTCCAGGGCTTGGGCCCAAGTGCTGCACGCTGCCTCGACGTTGCCCTGACTTGCCTGCGCGGCGCCCAGGTATCCCAAGGTCACGACGTGAGTGCGACCGAAGGCGCCGGTCTCCCTCGTGTGGACGCTGCGCCAGAACTCGTCCTGGGCCCCTGGAGGTCGCCGAGAGCCCAGAGCGTACGAGCTGTCTCGTGCGCCAGGCTGGCCTCGGAGAAGAACCAGACGCGGACGGGTTCGTCATCCCCGGGCTTTGCCGCTGCGAGGTCGTCCTCAGCCCGGAGGAGGGCTACACGCGCTTCGTGGCGCGGTCCGGCCGTGGCCAGGCTCCGCGCCCGTACGACGCCTAACAGGGCTCGTTCGCGGGGAGTCGCCAGGGTGTACCGCTTGTGTTCGACCGAGGCAGTCGCGATGTCCACGGCTTCCTTGGGGTGGCCGAGATCTGTCGCCTGGTGGGCCATGGCTCGCAGGACGTGGCCGGCCAGCGGTGCGTCCTCGGCCTCGGCCGCCAGCTTCACCGCGAGGGTGAAGTACCGCCGGGCGGCCTCGTGGTGCGACGCGTCGAAGCTCATCCAGCCGGCGACGTACACCAGCTCGGCAGCGGCGGCGAAGAGGCGGCAGCGCGTCTCGTCACTGGCGAAGACACCGCCGACGTACGTCGCGACGTCGTCGTAGATGTACTGGTAGAGGGCTGTCCGGCCGTCCACTCCGCCTTGGCGTTGGTCGCGCTTCGAGAAGAACTCGGTCATCTCCTTCAGCGCGTTGATCTCGGCAGTCCCGATTCTCCGGCTCGTCAAAGCGGGGCGCGATCGGGCACGCTCAGGGGCCTCGTCCCACCACGTCTGTCCAGGCAGGGCGAGTCCGGTCACCGAGTGGGCCGTGCCGGCCAGCACCCGGCGTCGTTCCAGGTCCACGTTGCTTCTCCCCAGATCCACCAACGCGCTCACCGTATCGACGTGCCATTCGGATGCCATGGTCGCACCCGAGTTCGGTGGGGTGAGGCCGATCTCGGCGGGAGTGATGGGGTGTTGGAGCCGACGGGACAGCGTCTCGCTCAAGATGTGGGGCGCCCGCCCGGAAGGCTCCGTACCCGCGATCCACATCGCGATGTGCGAGCGGCTGGTGCCGAGCAGCTCGTCGGCGCCGGCCTCGGCCGCAACCCGTACGAGGGCAGCGGCGACCTTCGGCTGCGACCATCCGGTTTCGGCGATCGAAGCGGCCAGTTTCTCGTTCCGCTCGCGCCTCATCGTGCGCCCCTGTCCACAAGATGATCTTTGACGGGTTTGACGGCATCGCCGGCCGGTGGGGGATACCAACCCACCGTGATTCACGGTTCGCTCAAGGTCACCCAAACCACCAACTGGCCTTCCCCCGGGAGGAATTCGGTGAACGCAATCCAGACGTACGGCTCGGGAGCCCGCGTGCCGCCGGGCAGGCAGGGCCATGTCTCCGAGCCGGCCCAGGCCAGAGAAGGAGGTCCGGGAACGGCGGTGGACGTGAACCTCCGCAGCTTCCACGCCTCCACCGAGACCTGCCGCCGAGTCCTTGACGGACGCACTTCGGCGGTTGCGGTGAGGAGGCCGAGATGATGCCCAACTGGAGCCTGGAGTCCGTCATCGAGTCCCCCCGAGAACCGGGTGAGCCTCACCATGGTCTCGGACGACAGGGCGGTCAGGGCGGCACGGACCTTCACGCGGGAGACGCTGTCGGCCTGGGGGCTAGAAGACCTGATGGACCGCACGGTCCTGATCGTCAGCGAACTCACCACGAACGCCGAGCGCCACGGCCGTACGCCGGTCGGCATCGAGCGCCCTGCGGACGCGAACGGCCAGATGGTGGCCGAGCACATCACGCTGACCCTCACTGCCCAGAGCGGAATCGTGGGCATCGAGGTGGAGGACAACTCCCCGTTGCCGCCGATCCCTCGCGCCAGTGGGTCGGACTCGCTGGACGGACGCAGTCTGCTGCTCGTCACGGCCGAGGCCGACGCGTGGACGGCTGCTCAACGAAGACGGAAGCGGCAAGCAGGTTCTCGCGGTCGTGAAACGCCGAGAGTCCGGCCCCTGCGGCCCGACCCCTTCCGCACACCCCCCTTCAGTCCCACTCGCTCGCCAAGGAGGCGTTCGCCATGCCCGCTCAACACGCGCCCGTCGCCGCGCCTTTACCCCCGAGGAAGAAGATGGAAGACGCCGTGACGCAGCACGTCCTGCTCCTCGACCTGGACGGTGTCCTGGTCGATACCCGCCCCGTCATGCAGGAGGCGTGGCGCGCGGTCCAGCAGCGTCACGGCATCGACCTGCCGTTCGAGAGGTACGAGCAGCACCTGGGCCGTCCGTTCAACGACATCATGGAACGGCTCGAGCTGGCCGACGCCGATCGGATCCACCAGACGTACGTGGAGGCTTCGAAAGCCGTCTCCCCTCTGGCCCGATCGTTCGAAGGCATGGAGGAAGTGCTCCACGCCTTCGCCGCCGCCGGCTGGCGCCTAGGCCGTGTTCTAGGTAGCGGGTGAGTCTTGGGCGGATAGTTCTTCGGCCAGTTCCATACAGCGCAGGCGGGCTGGGGAGAAGTCGTAGGGCATC